>JBNKOL010000023.1:0-16495 GCA_050294655.1 Sedimenticolaceae bacterium | reverse complement strand
CTATCCTGTCAGCGGCTCTTGATGAATTCGGCGATGGCGAGCCCCTCGTTCTCTCCGATGTTCGGAAACGCGGGCATCACATGTCCACCCGTGCGGATCTTGCTGACGATCTCTTCGGCTGGCTTATCGCTGCCGGCGATGGAAAGCAAAAAGCCGAACTTGCCCTCACCGTTCTCGCCGTGACAATCGGCGCAGGCTTCGGCGAAGAGTTGTTCGACCGGCATGTCGGCGGTCGGTTTGTAATCGTTGCTTCCGCTACAGGCGCTCAGGCCGGCGGCTATCAGACAGATACTAAAGAAACGGGTCGTTTTAGTCATATTATTTCCTTTTGTTTATTGATTACCACTGTGGCAGCTCCACCCCTGCCTGCCGGGACAGGCAGGGTGGTGCGATGCCACAAGTCATTGTGATTCTACCCGCTTGACCGGGGGTGACAAGGCTACTCGATAATGGTGCAGCAGTTACGGCCACTCTGTTTCGACTGGTAGAGAGCCGCGTCTACACGTTTGATCAGGGTGGCTAGGGTGTCGTTGGGTTTTAGTATGCTGCCGCCGAAACTGGCGGTGATCTGGCCAGCGGTGATGTGCTCATGCTTTTCGATATGGCTGCGCAACGATTCCGAGATGGCCTTCAGTTCGAAGATGTCGGTCAGCGGGGTGATGATCATGAACTCTTCGCCACCCCAACGGGCCAGGGTGTCGCTCTTGCGAATATGCTGCTGCACAAGGGTGACGGTGTTTTTCAGTACCTCATCGCCGATATCGTGGCCGTAGTTGTCATTCACCTGCTTGAAGTGGTCGAGGTCGAACATGATCAGGCCGAGTGAGTTGTTGGTTTTCTGTGCCCACTCGAGCTGACTCTTCAGTTCGTCATCGAACTTGAGACGGTTGTAGACCTGGGTCAGCCGGTCGGTATTAGCCATTTGTTGCAGCTGCTTTTCCATCTGCACCGTTTCCGTTACGTTGCGGTGCGATTCCACGATTTGCTCGATTCGTTGGCCTGTACTGTCGAAGAGTGGGGTCGCGCTGACATCAATGTAGAGCGGTTTGCCGTTATGATCGAAGTGCTTGTGGCGTACTGTTGTGGGTTTGCGGGTAATCAGGATTTCCTGTATCGGACAGGGTTCGTTGAGGCCTGTGCAGGGGGTATCCCGTTTGTGGGAGAGGCGGTAACAGGTCGTCTCCGGGCTGATTTCGCGGCCACCGTTATAGAGTGATCTGGCCGATTGATTGGCCAGTTGCAGTTGATAGTTGTCGATGTCGATCACCAGGGTCGGGTCTGGCAGGGTGTCGACCACTTTTTGGATGTAGTTGTGTGACAGAGTCAGTTTGGTCTCAGCTTCCTTGAGTGCGCTGATGTCGCTGATGTGGGCGTAATAGTGGGAGACATTGCCGAACTCGTCATGCATGGCGCGGCAGACGTCCTGCACCCATTTGTGATTACCCTGGTGGTCGATCACTTGATAGGGTGAGCGCTTGAAGGTATGGCGAACCGTCTGGTCGGCGGCCTGTGTCTCTTGGATGTATTGCGGCAGGAAAGCCGGGTCGATGATACTGGCGTAGGTCATCCCCCTCTTGAAGAAGGCGTCCGGGGTATAACCCAGTAGATCCTCGACATTCTGGGAGATGTAATCCACCGGCCAGCCGATTTCGTTGCGCAGCTTGACGATAGTGCCCGGGCCGCTGACGAAGAGATCACGTTCGTAGGCGATCTGCTCATTCAGCAGGACGATCTCCTGCTGTTGGACGTGGCGCCGATCCCGGTGCCATAACAACAGACCCAGAATGATGGCGATCAACAGGAGGCCGAACAGAAACGATGGTAGCATGACCTGCGCCTGGCGATTCAGGGTGTTGACGATCTGAGCTTCCGGTGTGTACAGCAGTAGATTGAGACAACTCGGGCAGTCGCTGCCGGGTTTGTCGCCGGATGGGTTGATTTGACTGAAAGTGAACAGCCCCTCGCCGGTCAGCAGCTGGCCACGCGATTCGGTCTTCAGGGTATGCCAGATTGTCGGGTGTTGGGTACGCAGATTGGTTTGCGGGCTGTCGGGAAACATGAAGCTCCAAACCTGGGCATCGTCGGGACTGATCAGTGGATAGCCATCATGATTGAGCAACAGGCTCTGGCCGGGAAAACCGGCGGTGGTCAGATTGAATTCTCTGAGTAGATCCTCCGCCAGATAGTTGAGCAGCATGACACCGATGGTATTGCCCTGTGTATCGCTCACCGGTGTGCCAAAACGGATCATTGGTTTGAGCGGCAACTCGATCTGTTTGTTCTCAATGTTCAGGTCGAGCGGAGAGACATAGACTGAACCCGGTGGCAGCCCGATGATATCGGTGAAGTAGTAGCGATGTCGCTTCGATTGCAATTTGTGCCGCCCAACCGGCGCTGGATGGCCCTTGTTGTAGTTGATACGAATCCTCTCGGAGCCGTAGCGATCGAGGAAACGGATTTGATCATAACGTTTGCGGTGAGTAGCGAAGTCGGTCCACAGCTGCTCCAGCATATACAGGTGATTCGCCTGTTCCTCCTGCTGATCGAGTTTCCGCAAGTGTTTGTCGCTGGCGAGGAATGACAGATCTGAAATGATGTCGACAAAAGCCGTTTCCATCTGCTTGTTCAACTGATTGATCAGCGTGTTACCGCTGAGTCTTAGCTCAGCCTCCAAATCTTTACGTAGATGCTGCTTGGTGAGCTGGAAAGAAGCCAGCCCCAGCAGCAGCAGGATCAGCATGGAAAGGCTATAGGTTTTGATGAAGCGGTTGATGCTCACGGGGAGGCCGGTGGCAGGGTGTCGCTTTCGCTATCGTGAACTGAAGGACGAAACAGCACCACGGCGCCCTTGATTTCGCCATTGATCTGAATCGGACTGCTGATACAGTCTACCTGGATGGGCGAGCCGTCCTTACGCCAGAACGTCTCGTCATCTCGGCGCTGGATCAGTCCGTGTTTGAGCACGCTGGTGATGGGGCAGGCTTCGCTCGGATAGTGGCTGCCATCCTTATAGCTGTGGTGCCAAATGTGGTGGCTGTCACGATGCAGCATCTCTTCCACTTCATAGCCCAGCATGGAAGCGGCTGTCGGGTTGACAAAGGAGTGTTTGCCTTCATTGTCGAGACCTAGAATTCCTTCACCGGCCATATTCAGGATCAGTTCGGTCTGGTGTAGGACTTTGATATTCTCATCCTCCAGCGCTTTGTAGTGGCTGATATCATCGATTACGGCAATGAAATAGCGCTCTTTCCGATGGCTGCCCGGTCTGCAAGAGAGGCTCAGTTGGCACCATTTCAGGGTGCCGTTGGCTGTGAGTAGGCGGAACTGGACCGAGGGGCTCTGCTGCGGATCACGTAGTAATTGGTTAAAGGTTTCGGTGACCTGCGCCAGATCCTCCTTCCAAATAAGCTCCTTCAGATTGATGCGTTTCAATTCCTGCACATTGTGCCCGGTGATGTCGCTCAAGCGCTTGTTCATGTTCAACAATCGGCCGGAAGGCATGATGTGGGCGAGCCCGACAGCGGCCTGCTCGAAGGTGGCGATCTGTGCTTCCTGGCTCTGCTTCAGATTTTTCTTATGCTCGCTGAGCGTGCGGGTGAGGCGCACGATGCGCAGACTCATGCCAATCAGGAAGAGAAATCCCAGGACTGGCGGTAGATACCAATACCAGTACGTCTTCAGCGACTGGGTGAAGCTCCGGCCCAGAGACTGGTCGAACGGGGGCAGTTCCAACAGCATCAGCAAGTCACGCACCGTCTGGTAATTCTCCGGGATGGTCCAGCCCTTGATATGTGCCTGCCGGGCGGCCGGGGCGTCGGGTGAGAGTTGCAGCAGGGCGATGGATACTTCCTTGGCCAGCTGTTGTGGTGTGTGTGATAACTGCGCGAATGGCCATTCGGGATAGAGCGGGGTGCTTACCGCATAGGGGAAATCTTCGTAAGCATGTGGGTCGATGATGCGCAGGCGATCCAACTCGATCTTGCCCTCCTGAGCCATGCGCTCAAGGGTATCGCTGCGCACAATGCCCACGTCGGCTTCCTGATGCAGCACGGCCTCGACCACGGCGTCATGGGTGCCGAGGAAGGAGAGAGATGCCAGGTCCCAGGTCTTGATGCCGGCACCCTGTATCTCCCGTAGCGCCATGATCCAGCCGCCGAGAGAGGTATGGTGCACTGCGGCGACCCGGTGATCGACCAAGTCCGATAGGTAGTGGATGCTCTGGTTGCTCTTCGAGGTGAAGATAACACTGCCGAATTTGGTGATACTGCTATCGCTGGAGAGTTCGTTGATCAAGGTGAGAATGCGTCGAACTCCGTATCTGACTGAGAGATCGACATAGATGCCCGGGTTGACGATAACAAAATCGACCAGCTGGTTCTTGACGACCACCGGAATGTCGTCGAATTTCATCGGCACCACCCGGAACTGATGTTGCGGAAGGGTTTGGTTCAGATAGTCTGCAGTGGCGTTCCACTTCTCCAGACTCTTGTCATAGCCCCGCTTGGCCAAGACACCGATACGCACCTCCTGAGCCACTACGGTGCTCCAGGCAATGGGTAGGCAGCTGCAGGCCAGGATCAGTAGGGCACCTAGCAAGAAGCGGTTGGGAGAAAAGGGTCTTACACTGGTTGATGGCATTTCGTAGCAGCCACGGTTCCGAATAAGTGATTATTAATTAATAGCATATCGGCTGTGCGCTATATATCTTTACGGCTCCTGCCGGCCAGCGGTGGACTTCATCCCGCTACAGATGTGGTCGCCGGTGAGGTCGATCAGCAGTCGGGAAGGGGTAGTTGTAATCGTTTGCGGAGCAAGCCGGCGCAGGTCGTCGAGCAGCTGATTGTACGCCTGGGAGAAATCCGCCTGGGTCCTTGGAATCAGCAGCAGATGCAGTAGGGGCTCAGCCCGCTGGTGCGAGACATTGCCGATCAGTAGCGGGATTTCACCCGGTATCAGTCTGATATGTGTCGACCACAGTCGCAGTACCAGACGGGTGCCGTCTGGTAGCTCTTTGCTGAACACCGCGCGTTCATGGGTACCGCCATGGACCTGTGGCAGTATGGGAAGATTTGCGATCTCGGTGTTGGGGGAGAGCAGTCGCAGCAGGTTGCGCCAGTCGAGCATCTCCCCCGGCCGCCAGCCCCGGTCGGGCAGCTGGTGCAGCAGGCACTCCGGCTCGCCGGCCAGGAGCAGATTCAACGGTTGGTCCCGTTCCCCTCGCAGGTCGCCGCGAAAGCGTGGCAACGCCTGCGCTATTGTCTGCTGCCAGTCGTGTAACGGATAGGTGGCGATCGCTACGTTGTCGGTTTGATATTTCCTCAATTGGTTTTCATGATCGGCCAGGACAAGGGCGCTGGCCAGGCTGGTGAAGATGAGTGCAGCGGCGATCATCAGGCGCTTCTGGCTCGCCCGCAGTACATGGCGGTGATAGGCGATTCCCAGAAAGGCCACCCAGGCGGTGCCCAGCATCAGACTGCCCAGGACATCGGTCAACCAGTGGACCCCGAGATAGAGCCGTGACAGGGAGACGGCGCCGATCAGCAAGGCCGCCAGGCTGTAGGGCAGCCAGCGCCACTCCCGCTGCAAGCTGCGCGCAAACATGATGGAGAAAAAGCCGTAGAGCGTGACGGCGCGCAGTACGTGGGCGCTGGGGAATGACCAGGGGCCCAATGCTTCGCCCGCCATCGGGGGACGGGGAATCTGCAGGCTGTATTTCAATAGCCAGGGAGCCAGCAGTCCGAACAGGCAGGCGGCGATCAGGTGGTAGCTGGTCTGTATTTCGCCGCGCAACCAGAGCAGCAGCCACAGGCCGACGGCGAAGAGCAGGAAAGAGGTGAGATCTCCTGGTGCGCTGAAGGCGGTCATCAGATGGTCGCCCCAGGGCGAGCGCAGGCTCTGCAAGGCGGTATAGACCAGCTGGTTCAGACCGGCAGTGAGTGAGCCGCCCAGCACCACACCTGTCAATAGAACGAACAGCAGGGTGGTGACCAGAAGCAGGGTGGCGAGGGTGGCCAAGCCCTTCGCTTCCGGGTGGTCCGGATCGGCCAGGGCGCGGGAGATGGAGCGAAAGCCGGGGTGGAGCTGTCCCCAGTCGAAGACCCACTGCACCAGCTGGGTTGCGTGAGGCTGGATCAGTCGGAAAAGCGCGCGTACGGCAATGAACAACAGCCAGGCAAGAAACAGCAACAACAGCAACAGCAGAACCAGGCGGAAGGCAACCTCCGAGGCCAGCTCCAGGGAGGCGCCGAAGACGATGCCAGGCAGTAGGTAGGAGGGTGCCCAGGCGAGCGCAGAGAGGAGATTGGCGAGCAGGAAACGCCAGGCGGGCATGCCGAGCATTCCGGCCACCAGGGGAATGATAGCGCGTACCGGACCGAAGAAACGGCCAAGCGCCACGCTTTTGCCGCCATAGCGCTGGAAGAAGTCGATGCCCCGCTCGAGGGCCATTGGATGGCGGCTGAAGGGCCAGAGGTCGCGCAGCCGATCCTGGTAGTGGCGACCGAGCCAGAAGCTCAGGCCGTCGCCGGCCACGGCACCGGCCACTGCCCACCAGAAGACCGGCCAGAAATCGAGCGTACCGGTGGCGATCAGGGCGCCGAAGCCGAACATCGCCACCACGCCGGGAATCAGTAGCCCGAACACGGCCACTGACTCTGAGAAGGCGACAAGGAAGACCGCCGCCCCGGCCCAGAGGGGATGCTCCCCGATCCAGTTCACCAGCTGGGTAAGGAACTCGCTCATGCCGGATCGGTGCCGGTCGGAAGCCGGCGACGGGGTGGGCGCGTGAAGAGGAGGTTACTCCCGGGTGCCGTGCTGTCGTTCGGCATCATAGCTTTCGTAGCGCGTGCGCTCAGTCGAGCAGTCCGGGTCGTCGCGATGGTCGAGGCACTGTTGGATTCGCATTGACTCGAGTGTTTCAAAGGCCGTGTGCTTGGCACTGTTCCCGCTGCATGCAGACAGCAGCAGTGCCAACAGCATGGCCGGGCTTGAGGCGAGTCGAGACACTGTCGTTCTACCTCAGGCTGGCGAAGGCCTCGCTGGCTGCGGCGATGGTCGCTGCGATATCGCTCTTGCTGTGGGCAGCGGAGACGAATCCGGCTTCGAAGGCGGAGGGGGCGAGGTAGACGCCGCGTTCGAGCATGGTGTGGAAGAAGGCTTTGAAACGCTCTTGGTCGCAGCTGGTGGCGCCGGCATAATCGGTGATGCCGGGCTGATCGGTGAAAAAGAGGCCGAACATGCCGCCGACGTGGTTCTCCGCCAGTGGAATGCCAACCGAGCGTGCCGCCTGCTGGATACCGCCGACCAGGCTCTCCACCTTGGCGGAGAGGGTATCGTAAAAGCCGGGCGCGCTGATCAGTTCGAGGGTCTGCAGCCCCGCGGCCATGGCCACCGGATTGCCGGAGAGGGTACCGGCCTGATAGATGGGACCCAGGGGGGAGATCTTTTGCATGATCTCCAGTTTGCCGCCAAAGGCGCCCACCGGCATGCCACCGCCGATCACCTTACCCAGGGTGGTTAGATCAGGGGTGATGCCGTAGTGGGCCTGAGCGCCGCCGAGGGCGACCCGGAAGCCGGTCATCACCTCGTCGAAGATCAGCACTGCGCCGTACTGATCGCAGACCTGGCGCAGGGTCTCGAGGAAACCGGGCACGGGGGGGATGCAGTTCATGTTGCCCGCCACCGGTTCGACGATGATACAGGCGATCTGTTCGCCCAGCTCGGCGAACAGATCGCGTACCTGGTCGCTGTTGTTGTAGTCGAGGGTAAGGGTGTGCTCGGCCAGGCTGGCGGGCACCCCCGGGGAGGAGGGTTCGCCCAGGGTCAGCATGCCGGAACCGGCCTTCACCAGCAGGGAATCGGAGTGGCCGTGGTAGCAACCCTCGAACTTGACGATCTTGTCGCGCCCGGTGTGGCCGCGGGCGAGGCGAATCGCCGACATGGTGGCCTCGGTGCCGGAGCTGACCATGCGCACCATCTGCATACTCGGCACCAGCTCACAGACCCTGTCGGCCATCTTCGTCTCCAACTCCGTGGGGGCGCCGAAGCTGAGTCCTTTGTCGATGATGGAGGCGACCGCCTCGATGACCTCATGGTGAGCGTGACCGAGGATCATCGGTCCCCAGGAGCCGACGTAGTCGATATAGCGTTTGCCATCCGGGTCGTAGATATAGGGACCGGCGGCGCAATCCACGAAGACCGGGTCGCCACCCACGCCGCGAAAGGCGCGGACCGGAGAATTCACTCCGCCGGGGATATGTTTCTGAGCGGCGGCGAAGAGTTCCTGGGAACGGCTCATGTCGGGTCTCCTAAGTTGTTGTCAGCTGGTTGTTTCATCGATTGCAAAGAGGCCGCACAACCGGCGGCTGGCGGCACCTGCGTCGGGCTGGCCGAAGACCCCGTGGATCACCGCCAGCATGTCGGCTCCCGCCGCGATCAGTGGGGCGCCATTTTCCGGCGTTATCCCGCCGATGGCAACCAGTGGCAGATCGATGGTGTCACGCGCCTGCTGCAGCAGGCCCGGTTCCGCCTGTACTGCGCCGGGTTTAGTGCGCGAAGGGAAGAAACGGCCGAAGGCGACATAGTCGACACCCTGTTCTGCGGCCTCCAGGGCGAGATCGAGCCGGTTATAGCATGAGACGCCGATGATGGCGGAGTCGCCGAGCAGGGCGCGGGCCGCGGCCGGGTCCGGGTCATCCTGGCCCAGATGGACTCCGTGGGCGCCGATGTCGCAAGCCAGGCGGGCGTCGTCGTTGATAATCAGTAGGGCCTGATAACGCGAACAGAGAGCAAGCAGCTGTTTAGCCAGGGATCGACGTAGTCCTCGATCAGGGCGTTTGTCGCGGTATTGGATTACCCGACAGCCGCCGCTCAGGGTCTGCTCTACCTGGTTCACCAGGGTCCCGTCCGGACACAGTTGTGGATCGGTAATGGCATAGAGGCCATGCAGATCGGTGTGTCTACTCATCGACACCCTGCCTGGATCGGTCCAGTCGGTACAGCCGATGCGGTGTCGCCTGGCAGCGGCCGCTTTGGAAGGCGTGTCGGAGCGATTGCCAAGTGAAGTCGAGCGCACTGGCCACCGCCTGCTCCAAGGGTGTCCCGGATGCCAGGCGGGCGGCGACTGCGGCTGCGAGAGTGCAGCCCGAACCATGGTACTCGCCCGGCAGGCGCTGGCACTGCGAGGTGATGATCGGCACCCCCGTTCGGTAGAGCCGATGGGTAATCTCATTGGCTTGTGTCGGCTCATGGGTACCGGTGATGAGCACGGCCCCTGCCCCCAGTCCAAGCAGACGGTTGGCACAATCCTCGGGAGTGGCATCGCTGTCCAGGCCACTCAAGCTGATCGCCTCCGGGATGTTGGGAGTGATCAGGTCGCATTGGGGAAGCAGTTGCTCGCGCATGCTTTGCTGTAGGGTTGTGCCGGCCAACTTGCTGCCGCCACCGGCAGTTAACACCGGATCGAGTACCACCGGTATTCCGGGGTGAGACTGGATCAGGGCGGCGACAAAATCGACTGCCTCCAAGCTGCCGAGCAGTCCTATCTTGATGGCATCTGCCGGGCTGTCCGCCAGCAACAGCTCGGCTTGCCGTGACAGCAGCTGCGGCTCTACCGGGTGCAGCGCCTGGACATTGCAGCTGTTCTGTTCCGTGAGACAGGTGATCAGCGTGACGGCATGGGCGCCATTGGCTCCTATGGCCTCTATATCGGCCTGGATACCGGCGCCACCGCTGGGATCGTGACCGCCGATGGCCAGCACCAAGGGGAGGGATGTGGTCTCGACTCGCATCGGCGCATTGTAGCGGATTGCGTCCTTTGCAGGGTGTTAAGTGGGGCTCTAATTGCAAGATGAAGCCTGAAAATGGAAAAAGGGAAATAATTTTTATTTATCGATACACCGGATTGGATTAAGGGTTTTTCCTAGGATTGGAGAGCATCGCTGCTAGACTCAAGGGGTAAAAAGGCAAACTGGAATGCTTGAGGTGACATGAAATAGTCGTTTGTAGAGGGATGGCAGGCAGGCTTTGTGAACTGGCTGATACGAGCGAGACGATGATTTTGAGGAATGCATTTATGAGCCCGAAGATATTGGAGCTGGAAGCCGTCGCACGCCACTACTGCCAATTGGTGGAGAGTCTCAATGAGGGCAACACCCAATGGTTGCAGGAAATCGCATCGCTGCTGCCACGACTGCACGCCGCTGTCGCTGCCATGAATCTTTCTGCCCCTGAGAGGTCACACCACACCGTGGCCGATCTGGATGCCCGTTTCGAACTTTACACGCATTTGCGCCAACTTCTGGGGGAGCGTGACAGTTACTGGATGGAGTTCGATGTGGCCGGCGACGGCCAGACCATGAGCGGCAGTCTGGCGGACGATCTGACCGATATCTACTGTGAACTCAAGCATGGCCTGCGTCTTCTCGACGCTCAGCCGCAGAAGGCAGTGGAGGGCTGGTGCAAGGGCTTCCATCTGCACTGGGGTCAACATCTGCTGGACGCAGAGCGTCACCTCTATGATCTCAATGCGCGTAATCAGCTGATCTACTGACCTCTCGTACCTAGGAAAAAACCTACTAACTTTGTAAGTTAATTGACCGGCCCTGGCCGTTTTTTGTTACCATGCGCCCATCTGGCAATAAGTATTCTTTAGGAGTGACCGGGATGAGCTTAACAGCCCTTACAGAGACAGATCTGACGCTGACCTCCATGGCGCAGACGAAAATGAGTGAACTGTTCCAGCAGGTCGACGACAACATAGAGGGCGTGCGTGTCTTCGCAACCCCGGGTGGTTGCAGTGGAATCAGCTTCGGTATGACCTTTAGCGATGCCATCAACGATAACGATGGTGTACTGCAATGCGATGGGTTCAAAGTGATTGTGGATGACGGAACCCTGCAGTATCTACGTGGTGTCGAGATCGATTTCATCGACCGTGGCGATGGCAATGCCAGCTTTGTTTTCAATAACTTGCAGCCGGTTGGCGGTGGTTGCGGCACCTGCGGCTCTTCCGGTGGAGGCTGTGGTTGAGCACGGCGGCTCAGCGTACCAGATTCAAAACCGTGTTAGGGTAGCCTAGCGCGGTTTTTTCGTGCTTGGGGTTTGACGTTGTCTATATTACCCTTGGAACAGTAAGGTATATCATTTGCGATAGTGACGGCTGCAGGATCAGCGTATGAACGACAAAGTACTTGATATGCTGGTGGTGGGTGCAGGCATCAGTGGCCTGGGTATGGCGCAGATGGCCAAGCACCGGGGCGTCGAAGCGCGGGTGCTGGAGGCCGGGCCACATCTGGGCGGAGCCATCCACAGTCATGCATTTGATACACCCGAGGGCCCGGTCTGGGCTGAGCTGGGTGCCCATACCTGTTACAACAGCTACGGGAATTTGCTGCAGATGTTGGAGACAACCGGTCAGCTGGAGACGCTTGAGCCGAAACTGAAGTTGCGCTACAAGCTGCAGATCGGTGACCGGCTCCATTCAATACCCTCCCAATTAAATTTCCTTGAACTGCTTGGCGTGTTGCCACGGCTATGGATGAGTAAAAAAGAGGGACAGACAGCCGAAGGGTATTTCGGCAGGATTATCGGTCGGAAAAACTATGCCAGGGTGCTCGGGCCGGCTCTTGATGCCGTAGTCTGTCAACCGGCGGGAGCCTTCCCCGCCGATGCCATGTTTCGCAAGAAACCAAGACGCAAGGAGGTTATGCGTAGCTACACCGGTCCCAATGGATTGCAGTCGTTCGTGGAGTGTATCGCAGCCGGGTTGGATGTTGAGCGTAATGCTTCGGTCAAGGCATTGCAGCGTGTGGAGGAGGGTTACCAAGTCTCGCTGAGCGATGGTCGCAGCATGACCGCCTCGCGGCTGGTACTGGCGGTCAGTCCCGATGTGGCCGGCGAGTTGTTGCTGGAATCGATGCCCGATCTGGCGGCCCGTTTGGATGAGATCGAGATGGCCGAGATTGAGAGTCAGGCCGTGCTGTTGCGGACCGAGGATCTCGATCTGCAGGACTTGGCGGGCATCATTGGCTGTGAAGATGTCTTCTACTCGGTGGTTTCACGTGACCCGGTGCCCGATCCACGCTATCGGGCGTTCACCTTTCATTTCCGTCCACAGAAGCTGGATCATGCAGGTCGCTTGGCGCGTATCTGCAGTGTGTTGGGCGTGGACTACTCGGCTATCGTCGAAAGTGTGAGTGTCGGCAATCGCTTACCTGCCCTGCGCCTGGGACAAGCGGAGCGCATCCGCTGGATAGACCGGCGTTTGCAAGGGGAGCCCCTGGGGCTTACCGGTAACTGGTTTCAGGGTGTTTCGATCGAAGACAGTCTGGTGCGGTCGGCTCAGGAGTGTAGCCGTTTGTTGGGTGATGGTGTGGTGTAGCGCATAAAGGGTCCACTGCACCAGGCTCTTGGCACTCACTTTTTTGGGCCATCCACCGGTTTGGCCTCGCCTGAGAAGAGACTTTTCAAGGTCTCGGATCTTTCCTGCGGTGTATGCAGATCGGGCTCCACTTCTCCCTTGCCACCGAAAAATCGACCGATACGCCGGAACAGCCGTTTGAGTGCGCGCCACAGCTTGGGCAGCAGCCACACGACCAGTCCCACAAACAGGGCCAGCAGAATCAGGAACAGGAGCGGGTAGTGGAGTGCGGTCCAGAGTCCGCCAATCACCACCAGATCCTCCAGGATCGATGCCGTCCAGTTGGTAAACGGCTCCGGCGAGGTGTTGATCAGCAAGCGTGAGCCGGCTTTCGTGAAATGCGTGCCGGCCGCAAGGGTGCCGCCGACCAGCGCTGCAGCCAGCTCCGCAGCTTGGCTGACCTCGAAACCGCTGGCCGCGCCCGCCGCCAGCAGAGCGCCGGCTGGTATGCGGATGAAGGTGTGGAGGGTATCCCACCCGCTGTCGACTCCCGGTGTCTTGTCGGCGAAGAATTCGACGCAATACATGACGCCAGCGACAGTCATCACGAGGGGATCGCTCAGGACCTCGAGCCCGGGCGGCAAAACCACATGTCCGGTCATGCCGAGATAACCCAGCACCAGAATGGCTGCGTAGAGATTGATGCCCGCGGCCCAGCCGGCGCCCAGGGTAATGGCCAGTGTGTCGATGGTTTCCATGCATGTTACCTGCGATCTGTCTTGATAATACTGTGATGCCAAGTGTGTGATTTTTCCAGCGCCATGACACCTTTGTTTACGTTTCGGGCGGGATGGTTCACTTTCGCTCTCGTTTTGCTGGCTTTGACGGCCGTCGATCGAATGGGTGAGGGGTGTTTGGAACTTTCGCTTTCGAAAGACACACCGTATGATTACCTGACTTCTTTCATAAATTACTTCAGGTTGCGAGGGTCATGATCAAGGTCGGTATTGTAGGCGGGACCGGTTACACGGGTGTGGAGCTCTTGCGGTTGCTGGCGCGGCATCCGCAGTGTGAGGTGGTCGCGATTACCAGCCGCGCGGAGGCCGGCCGGCAGGTGGCGGATCTCTTTTCCAATCTGCGTGGCCATGTTGACCTGGTCTTTCAGGCCCCGGACGAGGCAGACCTCTCCCGCTGCGATCTGGTCTTTTTCGCCACACCAAACGGCGTTGCCATGACCCAGGTATCCGATCTGTTGGCCGCCGGTGTGCGGGTGATCGATCTGGCTGCCGATTTCCGCCTTGAGCAACATTCGGTCTGGGAGCACTGGTACGGTATGCAGCACGCGGCGCCCCAACTCCTCGGTGAGGCGGTCTACGGTCTGCCGGAGATCAATCGCCAGGCTGTGAAACAGTCCCGGCTGGTGGCCAATCCCGGCTGCTATCCTACAGCCGTGGCGTTGGGTTTTCTGCCGTTGGTGGAAAACGGCTTGGTGGAGCTGGACTATCTGATTGCCGATACCAAATCGGGTGTTAGCGGTGCCGGGCGCAAGGCCAGCGTAGCGCAGCTGATGGGCGAGATGGGCGAGAGCTTCAAGGCCTACGCGATCCCGGGTCATCGGCATCAACCGGAGATCCGCCAGACCCTGAGTCGGGCGGCCCGGCAAGATGTGGGTCTGACCTTCGTACCTCATCTGGTGCCGATGATTCGGGGTATCGAGGCGACCCTCTATGCCCGTTTGAAGTCGAGTGAAGCGCTGGATCTGCAGACACTATTCGAGCGGCGCTATGCGGATGAGCCCTTCGTCGATGTGATGCCGGCCGGCTCCCATCCGGAAACCCGCAGCGTGCGGGGTGTTAATCAGTGCCGGATCGCTGTACACCGTCCACTCGACGGGGATGTGGTAGTGGTTACCTCGGTGATCGACAACCTGGTCAAGGGTGCTGCAGGACAGGCGATACAGAATATGAACCTGATGTTTGATCTGCCGGAGACGACCGGTCTGGAGCAGGTGGCCTTGCTGCCCTGATGCGATGCTGAGTCCGCGCAAATTTCGACCGCCGAAGATCGTTTCAGCCCAGAGTGGCCTGCCGTTCTGGTTGCGCTCTCTGTTGTTTTTGCTGTTGTTGCTGATCGTTGCCTGGGTGGCCTACCAGCAGGGCAGTGGTGGCGGTTCTGCCGGTTTCGCTGGTCTGCAACCCGATAACACGGGTCATATAGAGGCGTTAGAGGAGGAGCGCAACGCCCTACGCCGGGAGTTGACCATGGTGAAGAAGGCGGCAGAGATCGACCAGGAGTCGATCGTCTCGATCAAAAATCAGATAAAGCAGTTTCAGGACGAGCGTTTAAAAATGGAGGAGGAGCTGGCTTTTCTGCGTGGAATCGTCTCCACTACCAACAAGAAACATGCGCTACGAGTGCAGAATTTTAAGCTGGAGCCCGGTCTTGAGAACGGACAGTACATCTACAGATTTTCTGTCAGTCAGGTGATCAACAGCGGTATTGTCGCCAAGGGTGTGATCGAATTGAACATCGAGGGGCTGCAGAATGGGCGCTCCACCCGACTCAGTTTGGCTCAGGTCTCGGAAGAGAAGCTGGATAAGATTAAGATGCGATTTCGCTATTTTCAAAACGTGGAAGGTAAGCTGCTGCTTCCCGATGGTTTCGAGCCGGCAACTATCGAGATCGATGTAAAGCCGAGCGGAGGCAAGCTCGAACGGGTCAAGGAGTCCTTCAACTGGTCACCCATCTCCTGAGAAGTCATAGGAAAAGGAAAATGTTCGGAAAGAGTAAACACAAGTTTCGCACGCCGAGAATCAGTACCGTTATTGGTTCCGGCACGGAGGTCCATGGCAATATCCGCTTCGTGGACGGCCTGCACGTGGATGGTGTCATCAAGGGGGATGTGATCTCGGATCCGGAGGATCAGAAGGCCACTCTCACCCTCAGTGAGCTTGGTACCATCGAGGGAAATGTACGTGTCGGCAACGTGATGCTGAACGGCACCGTGGTAGGTGACGTGGTTGCCGCCAATCGGGTAGAGCTGGCGCCCAAGTCGCGAATTACCGGTACCCTGACCTACGCTCTGCTGGAGATGTCGATGGGCGCTGAGGTCAATGGCAAATTGATCCATGCCGCTGAGCAGGAGCCTCGAAAACTGGGGTTTGACGGTAACAAACAGCAGCCCGCCAAACCGCCGGCGCCGGAGAATACGATGGCTAAGACCCCGCCAGCGCCGGAGAAACCGGTAGCCAAAACCCCGCCAGATAGCCAGGAAAAGGGCAGTCAGAATACTTGACTAATTTAATGGGTAATTGCATACTCCCAGGTAATTGACGTTCGCCTGACACGCTCAGGATCCTATAAGCGAGATACCATCATGACCACAGCAGAAGCAGCTAACGACACTATCATCTTTACCGAAGCCGCGGCTAACAAGGTGGCCGCCCTGATTCAGGAGGAGGGTAACCCGGACCTGATGCTGCGGGTCTATATTCAGGGTGGCGGCTGCTCAGGTTTTCAGTATGGTTTCTCCTTCGATGAAAACGAGAACGAGGGGGATACCCGGGTGGTCACCAGCGGGGTGACGCTGCTGGTGGATCCCATGAGCATGCAGTATCTGATGGGTGCGGAGGTCGACTACTCCGAAGGTCTGCAGGGTGCTCAGTTCATCATTCGCAATCCCAATGCCACTACTACCTGTGGTTGCGGATCTTCTTTCTCTGTCTGATAGGCCGGCCAGGCTTGCTGATCCACACAGAGGCGCTTCGGCTCCACTTATCTTTTCCGTTTTTTTGACGTGGCCTTTTCTCAGGGAAGATCCGGGGTTGAGCCAGATATCACCCTAATCCTGACAAAGCCTTATTCATAACCCCACAGATGATTCGGATCAAGGTGCGTGCACCTTGTATCCAAGTCTCTTCTGCGGGACGTGCCTGACCACTCGGCGACTCGTTGAGTGAGGCTTTGTCGGGATTTGGTTTAAGTTGGTCCTATTATTAACCCGGCAACTAAATATGTCGTCTTCAGCCGAAGTGTGCCTGCCGACAGCTTGCGCATCAAAACGCCGCTGTCGCATTCCTACAGCAAGATTTGATAACGCAGCCTGCAGGCAGGCACACTTTGGCCAGTCATTTAAAT
>JBNKOL010000022.1:0-21528 GCA_050294655.1 Sedimenticolaceae bacterium | reverse complement strand
GGAAACCGCATCGAGATCGAACACCGGCTTGGCCTGGGGATGGTCTCCCTGGGAGACGTCGTCGCCGGTGAGGCAGAGGATGTTCTTCACCCCCAGCGCGGCGGCGCCGAGAATATCGCCCTGAATCGCGATGCGGTTCCTGTCGCGGCAGGCGATCTGGTAGACGGGTTCAAAACCATGGGCGGTGAGGATGGCGGAGGCGGCCACCGAGGACATATGGCAGTTACCGCCGGCGCCATCCGTGATATTGATGCCATCCACCAAGCCTTTGAACTTCTCGGCCCGGGCAAGCAATGCCTGCTGATCGGCTGAGTCAGGGGGCGCCACCTCTACGGTGACCACGAAACGGCCGGAGCGACATGCCTTCTCGAAATTGCCGAGCCGTGCATCAGCCACGCTGCGCTCACCCACCGGGGGTTGGAAGGCCGGATCGGAGCGGCCGTGGACAAGCTGGATCCAGGTAGAACTACCCCGCTTTCTGACATCGATCGCAGGCAACAGCGGGGTGGGATGGGCCAGATGGTCATCGGCAACTCGCTTGGTGCCCTCGGTCGCCTCTACCCAAACACAACGCATCTGCGGCTTGACTTCGCAGCTGCCGTTGGCGCGCACGCCGCCGCAGGGGCCGTTCCTCATCTCCTTGGCGCAGTTCATCGGGCAGGCCATGCCGGTAGCTGAAAGCACGCACTGGCCGCATTCACGGCAGTCGAACATCAACCCCTTCGCGGTCCGCTCTACCGGGTGTAGCAGCGCCAGCACCGGTTTATCGCCAAACAGCCGCACCACCGGCGCGAACAGAGGCGCCAGGCGGGAAAAGAACTCATACAGGCGGCGAAGACCGCGGGCATGACGAACTGACCAGAGACGAACGGTATACATGACAAAATTGTATACAATTTATAGGGTATACGGTCAATGAACATACTGATGAATAACCCGAATACTGCAAGGATGTCCTACTTATATATGACACAGGTAGGAATTACGGGATTCTTAGAGATGCCTATCAAGAATGATTATTAATAGCATTGTATACATTTTTGCGGTAACAGGCGTTTTATTCCTATCAAAGGAGTGGCGTTATCTTGGCTGGATTGCCGTTGCGACAGCGCCTGAAACTTCATTTCATGCCCTTAATACAGTGACGTCGGAAGATGGCACTACAGCAGCGCCATCGCGAGCGGATTGGATCGAAATGGTGTCGCGCGGCGGCGGGCGCTATGAGTAAGCGGGGATGTCAGGACGTCGCGCGGCGACACGCAGACTCATTCGATCCTACCGAACAGCTCCACATTGATCAGCGCACGGCGGGCATGCTCTCGCATAAGGGCGTCGATGCGCGCACCCTGACGATTGCGCAGGGCAGAGACGATCTGCCGATGGTCGGACTGAGCCAACCGCATCACTTCGCGGTGCCGCTTCGCCACATCGGCGGAATGACCCTCCCCACCCAGCACCGCCTGCGAGGAGGCAAAGGGCAGCTTGTCGTTCAACGCCAGCGCCCCTTGCAAAGCCCGATTTTCGCAAGCCTGAACAATTGCGCTGTGAAACCGTCCGTTCATCTCCGCCCAGCGAATATCGTCGTCGACACCATAGCGCCGGTTACCGACGATTCCCTCGCCGGCCGCCAGACAGTCGTCCAGTGTCCGCAGCAATTCAGACCCGGGACCGGCCTCGGCCACCAAACGTGCCGCGGTACCCTCGAGGATACCGCGCAGATCCACCGCATCCTCGATATCCTTAGCACCAAACTCCATCACCTGATAGCCACGCTTGCCGGCAATATCCAGCAGCCCCTCTTGCGCGAGTACCCTCAGTGCCTCACGCACCGGAGTACGGGAGACACCCAGCTGTTCTGCGATGGGAATCTCAGCCACGCGCCGACCACCTGGGAGTTCGCCACGCAGGATCATCTCCCGCAGTCGCAACACCACCTGGTCGGTCAGTTTCGGTTCACCATTTGCCATAGGAGTCTTAGTTAGCGTGAAAGCGGGCTCTATTGCAAGAGGAGCCAGCTTAAAGGTAGTCATAAAACCGGCATGACAAACCGGACCCTTCAAGCACGGAGTCATGTCATACTATTCAGTCCCAAGGACTTAACTGATAGGGTTCAAACAGGCTTTTCGATTCAGACCGCGGCAACACCATGAACATCACCCATATCGCAACCACCCGCTACACCACCAAGGTCTATGATCCAAACAAGCGGATCGAGACAGATCAGGCAGCGCAATTGATGACCCTGTTGAGATATGCGCCCTCCTCCGTAAACTCCCAGCCCTGGCACTTTCTGATCGCCACCAACGGCGAGGCGAAAACGAAGATTGCCGCGGCGACCACCGGACCTTACAGCGGTAACGAGCAGAAAGTGTTGAACGCCTCCCATGTGGTGGTGCTATGCGCTCGCACCGAACTGGATGATGCGCATCTTCAACGGGTATTGGAGCAGGAACAGAGGGACGGGCGTTTCCCAACGCCCGAGGACAGGGCGGCGCAGGTGAAGGGACGCGATTTCTATGTCAACATGCACCGAAAGGAGTTGCGCGACACACCGCAGTGGATGGAGAAGCAGGTCTATATCGCCCTCGGATTTCTGCTGCTAGGCGCCCCCGTACTGGGGATCGACGCCACCCCCATAGAAGGCTTCGACCATAGCATACTGGATGAGACACTTGAGTTGAGCGAACGCGGATTGAAGTCGGTCGTGTTGTGCGCCCTTGGCTACCGCAGCGTCGATGACTTCAACGCCTCTCGACCAAAGTCACGACTGTTGGCCGATGAGATATTCACTCTCTTGTGAGCCGAACCTGATTGCCGGGTAGTTAGGGAACCTCCGATTAATTCTGGATCGAGGGTGTGGTGAGATGAAATACGCCGGATCATGGCGAAAAGCGCACGTAATAGCGGGCTTTTGCGAAGCTTTTCAACGCAGAGCCGGAGCATTTCAGCCACCACACACCGATTCATGAATTGATCAGAGGTTCCTTAAATCGCTTTTCACGGTTGCGATTCAATAGAGCAGTCTGACCAGCCACAAACTGATCGCCGGGAACAGGGTCAGCATGACGGTGCGTAACAGATCGGCGGATATGAACGGCAAGATGCCGATATAGGTTTCGCGAATTGGGATATCTTCCGCCATGGAGTTGATGATAAACAGATTGAGCCCCACCGGCGGTGTGATCAGACCCACTTCGGCCACCACCAAAACCAGTATGCCAAACCAGAGCGCAAACTCCTCCGGAGGCAAGCCGAAGTCCATCACACTGACGATGGGAAAAAAGATGGGGATGGTCAGCAGAATCATCGACATCGAATCCATGATACAACCGAGAACCACATATAGGGCCAGGATCATTACCAGAATGGTCCAAGGAGAGAAGGCCTGCTCCAGCACCCATTCTGCACCGGTCTGTGGTAATTGGGAAAATGCCAGAAAGGTGTTGTAAACCCCTGCGCCAAGGATGATGAAAAATATCATGCCGGTGGAAATCGCAGTTTTTCTCAAGCATTCGCGAAGAATCTCCATGTTGAGGCCACCTTTGGCCCAGGCCACCACACCGGTCCCACCGGCACCTACCGCTGCCGCTTCGGTCGGGGTGAACCAACCCAGGTAGATACCACCCACCACAAGGAAGAAAATCGTCATTACCGGCCAGGTCTCAAGGACCGCAGCGATGCGTTCCGGCCAGGGAATGACTTCACGGGTAGTGGAATCATCCTTGGCCACGCGGACAAAGACCCAGATCACCGCCAGGTAGAGAAAAGCCGCCAGAAAACCAGGCAGGAAAGCGGCCACGAACAGTTTGGCGATATTCTGTTCGGTGAGAATCGCATAGATAACCAACACCACTGACGGTGGAATCAGTATTCCCAGTGTTCCACCTGCGGCCAGTGTGGCGGTGGCCAGATGGCCCGGATAGCCGTAACGGCGCAGCTCCGGCAACGCCACCTGGGCCATGGTGCCGGCGGTGGCCAGGGATGAACCACAAATCGAGCCGAACCCGGCGCAGGCGCCAACCGCCGCCATGGCGACACCGCCCCTGCGATGACCGAGAAATGCCTCTGCGGCCTTGAACAGGCTTTTCGACATGCCGCCATGGGCGGCAAACTGCCCCATCAACAGAAATAAGGGAATGATGGAGAGTGAATAACTGGAGAAATTGGTCCAGGTCAGGGTTTTCAATTGCGACAGTATCGGCGTCCAGCGATCGGTAACCAGCCAGGTACCGACGATGCCGACCAGCAACATGGAAGGACCGATGGGGATGCGTAAAAAGATCAACACCATCAAGACAGGAAAAGACCAAAGGGCGATATCAATATTGCTCATGCTTTAATAGCCCTCGCTTTGGACAGTATCTTTTCCGCCCCCGACTGACAGCTCACGGATATCGCGCCACACTGTGAACAGGCTGGTCACCGCGGTCAGGATGAGCAGCAGCAGTGCGGCCGCATAGGGCATCCAGATGGGTAATTCCAGAATGAATGTGGTCTCCTCATAGTCGTATTTGGCAAAGGTTCCCGCACCATGTCGCCAAGCCAACACAGCGACCAAGCCTGTAATGACGATATCGCCGAGCAACTGAGTCCAAGTCATCGCCTTGTGACCAAGATTGGTAACAAAGAGATCGACACTGATATTTCCCTTCTTCAGTTGGCAGTAGGGCATGAATGCAAAGACAGCCAAGCCACACAGCATCTCCACCAGTTCGTAATCGCCGGGAAGCGAGGAGAGGCCGATGGGAATTAAGCTGCGGCCGACAATGCTGATACAGGTCAGTGCAATAGCAGCGATGAGTAGTACGCCACTGACTATGGTCAGTGCCTTGGACAGTGCCGTGACTCCGTTCTCGACGACTGTGTATATCGTGGAGGTTGGATTGGAATTCATAAAACACTCTTTATTTAACGTACGTTGAGTCAACCCTGCGAGCTATATGTTTTATAACCGCCATTAGTAACGGGAAAGAGGACAGGACGCAACAAACGGGTGAACAGTATTCTTTCAAAACCGGCCTGCACCTGTCTTCAGGGCGCAGGCCGGAAAGGCGTGCTTAAAGCATACACGCTCTGAGTTCGAGGCAATTATTTCATTGCATCATATTTTTCGATCAAAGCCTTGGCGGTCTTGTACAACTCAGTGCCGTTCATGCCCTTCTTGTCCATTTCCGCAATCCAGCCCTTGGTGACCTTGTCACTGAGCTGGCGCCAGCGTTCGGTCTCCGCCTCATCGAGTTTCACAATGGTATTGCCGGTCTTGACCGCCAGTTTACGACCGCCTACATCACCTGCGTCCATTACCTCGCCCAGCCATTTGGCCAGCATCATTCCGGAATTGTTGTCGATGACCTTTTTCAGATCCGCTGGAAGACTGCGATAACTGTCTTCATTCATGGCAACCACGAAGGTACCGGTGTAGAGACCATACTTGCCGGCAAACTCGGTATGATAGGGAGCGAGCTCAGGAATCTTCAGCGGTGGCGCAACCTCGTAGGGGATCACGGTACCATCGATGACGCCTTTTGACAGGGCTTCGGGGACGGCCGGAACCGGCATGCCGATCGGGCTGGCACCGAGAGAACTAAGCATCTCATTGATGACGCGGGAAGTACCGCGCAATTTCAGACCTTGCATGTCTTCCAGCTTTTCGACCGCCTTGTCGCGGGTATGAAGCAGCCCTGGTCCGTGTGTATGCACAGCAAGAATATGCAGACCTCGCAACTCCTTGTCGTTGCGCATCTGAGTCTCATAGTACTCCTGAAAGGCCATCGAAGTCGCAGTGGCCGTAGTCATTATGAAAGGCAACTCGAAGGCTTCCGTTTTCGGATAGCGACCTGGTGTATAACCAAATAAAGTCCAGGTGATATCCACTACGCCATCACGTGCCTGGTCAAGCAAATCAGAGGGTTTGCCGCCCAACTGCATGGATGGATAGAGTTCCACGACCAGTTTACCGCCGGACTCCTTTTTGACTTTTTCAGCCCATGGAGCCAACACTTTTGATGGAATCGTCGCCTGTGGCGGCAACATTTGATGCAGTCGAAGCACGACTTCCGCCGCGTCAACCACCGCAGCCGAAGCCAATAGGCCCAACGACACTAATAATGTTCTTGTCATTCTTTTGAGCATAAAATCATCTCCTCATATGTTTCCGCTTGGAATCAATAATGAGTCGCCTACCGGCCAGCCGATAGGAGACTCATGAAAACCGCGACATCCTGCGAATTGGATGTCGTGGTTATATTCGGCGATGCATTAAAATTTAAAGCGCATACCCACCATCGTACCCACCTGGCCCTCTCCGGCAGCGGGTGCGGTGCCGCCGCCAGCGCCGGACAGCGCGTATGAGGCGTTATCGCTGTTGGATATGGTGCCAATCTGCGCATAGACATCCAGGCCTTTATCCAGATTGTACATACCGCGGATAACCGCCAATGTGGCATCGGCGTCCTGATCGTCATTGGTCATTTTGTAGATACCACCGTCCAACGTTACTTTCGGATTGACCTTGTACGAACCTGTGACATACACCGCTTTAGACTCTACGTCGGCTGCAACCGAATCGAGTTTACGCGACAACATACCGACACCGATTTTTCCCGCACCCAGTGTGTAATAACCACCCAATGTGATGCGCCTGTCAGTATCGCCGGAATCGCTCATATCAATCGGCGCGTTACCGTTAAAGAAAAAGGCTCGGGCTCCGCTACCACCGTTGAGAGTATCGATGCCGGCTGCGACACCAAAATTACTCCCCGTGTATTTCAACATCCCCGACCAGGCGCGACATGCAGATGAATCACCGACCTGAGTCTCTTCACCCTTACATGTGCCGGAGGCGGGAACGCCACCTGAGGTGTCACGCCCAAACGAGTAAGTGATACCGGCGGTGATGTTTTTGCCAAAGCGGTTAATCCAGGAGAGAGAGTTATCGTAACGGGCATTCGGAAGATAGGCGTCCAACGAGCCCAGTGCGTAAATGTTGGGCCCCATTAAATCCGCTGTTCCCGCAGCGAAAAGAAAAACCGAGTATTGGCGGCCAATGGTGAACCGACCATAGGGTGTCTGTGCACCGAAATAGACCTGCCGACCGAACAGGCGGCCAGCCTGTCCCTGTGTTCCGTCATCGGCGTTATACCCCATTTCCAGCTTGGCAATACCTTTATACTTCTCACCAAACGGCTTTTCCACGGAGACGCCGAAGCGTGAGGCCATGGTGCCGGTAATTGCGGGAACACGCGTCAGGCTGTCGCCATCAGCACCAATATTGGTGATATGTTCAACACCGGTATCAAGGATGCCATAAAATTTCATTGGCGACTCATCTGCGAAAGCAGCTTGAGAGGAGAGTGTTGCAAGTGACATTGCCCCGATTAGAGAGAGGCTCAGTCGTGAAATTGGTTTTGATCCTATTTTCTTATTAACACTTAGCTTCGTGTTCATTTCTCAGTATCCTCTTGGTGTATGTCGTGGCTTTCTTAAGCCGGACTTTATTTCGTGGATCGGACGATCCAAGTTGTCGCGGTCTGTAGTTTCCAGATGGAACTCCCGCCACTAATATAATGTGATATCAGGTTAGTTGATATTCAATTTGCGACGCAGCAATAAGTTATCTGCATAATCATTGCTGAACGATGCAGTACATATGCGCCTTTAGCGCATGAATATTGACTCTTCCGGTAACTTCACGGCCGATGGACTGACGAGGAATGAATAAGAAACGATGCGAACAGACATTAGCGTCTGCCCGCATCGGTACGCGCTGAATACCGACCGGAGCCTGATAACACGATGCCAATAGCCCCAGCAGAGCCTATTGGCGTCGTGTTCACAGGCCCTAAGGGCGGCTGACTATCTCAATCTAAAAACAGACCTTCACACAGGATAGTGACGCGGCGTGTTCTGCAGGGTAATCCAGCGCAGGTCGGTGAACTCGGCGATCGCCGCCCTGCCGCCGAAACGTCCGTAGCCGCTGCCCTTGACGCCACCGAAAGGCATCTGCGCCTCGTCCGCCACGGTCGAGGAGTTGATGTGGCAGATACCCGACTGGATACGCTTCGCCACCTCCATCGCACGCGGGATATCGCGGCTGAAGACCGCCGCCGACAGACCGTATTCGCTGTCGTTGGCAAGGCGCACCGCTTCATCGTCGCTCGCAACCCGCAGCACGGTCACCACCGGACCAAAGGACTCCTCCTGATAGAGCAGCATCTCCGGCTTGACCCCATCGATGACGGCCGGCTGCATGATCGAGCCCTCGACGCTGGTCTCACCGGTGGTCACCAGCGCGCCCTTATCGATGGCGTCTTGCACCATACCGGCAACCCGCTCCGCCGCCCTGGCGTCGATCATGGCGGCCAGCACCGCGCCCTCCTCTCCCGGCTTGCCGGCACGCAGCGAGCGGGTTTTCTCGGTGAGCCTGGCGACGAACTCGTCCGCCACTTCCTGGCGCACGATAATGCGGTCTGTGGACATGCAGATCTGGCCCTGGTTGAAAAAGGAGCCGAAGGCCGCCGCCTGCACCGCTTCGTCCAGATCGGCGTCATCGAGCACCACCAGAGGATTCTTGCCACCCAGTTCCAGCAACGCCGGCTTGAGGTGCTTTGCCGCCGTCTGGGCAATGATGCGTCCGACATGGGTGGAGCCGGTGAAGTTGACCCGCCTTACCGCCGGATGGGCGATCAGCCGTTCCACAACCGCTGCCGCATCCTGCGGTGCGTTGCTGATCACGTTGACCACGCCTGCCGGCAATCCGGCATCCTGCAGCACCGTACCGATCAGGCGATGCAGCGCCGGGCAGTTCTCCGAAGATTTGAGGACCACCGTGTTGCCACAGGCCAGAGGCATGGCGATGGCGCGTACGCCAAGGATGACCGGTGCATTCCAGGGTGCAATGCCGAGCACCACACCCGCGGGCTGGCGTATACCCATTGCCATCAACCCCGGCACATCGGATGGAATAACCTCGCCCGCCACCTGTGTCGTCATCGATGCCGCTTCGCGCAGCATGCTCGCCGCCAGCATGGTGTTGAAGCCATACCACATGGGCGCACTACCTGCCTCGGCCACTCCACAACCGATAAACTCGGGAGCACGCTCATCCATCAGATCGGCGGCCTTGAGCAGCAGCTTGCGCCGTTCGTTGGGGCCCATTTCCGACCAGGCGGGAAATGCCGCCGCGGCAGCATCGCAAGCGGCATCGGCGTCGGCCAGAGTCGCCGCGGCGGCCCGTGACGCCACCTCACCGGTCACCGGGTTGAGACGTTTGAAAGTCGCCTCATCTCCGGCGCCACAGTCACGCCCGCCAATCAAGAGTTTCACTTCGTTCATGGCTTCTCTCACGTTAGTCGATCAGCGCTTGTAGCTCTGCAGTCCCGGCTTCAGGGTCTTGTCATCGAGAAACTGCTTGAGACCCTTGGCCCGACCCTTCTCCGGATCGCGACCGACACACTGGTCGATCTTGGCGTAGAGGTAATCTTCGTTCTGATCCCAGGTCAGTTCACGACAACGCTTGAAACCGTGCTTGGCGTAGCGCAGCACCACCGGATTCTTTTCCAGCAATTTGTCCGCCATGAGCTTGGTCTCTTCCTTCAGCTGAGCCAGGGGTACGCTTTTGTTTACCAGTCCCATCTCCGCTGCCTGCTGACCGTTGAAGGGCTCGCCGGTCATGATGTAGTAGAGCGCCTGGCGATGCCCCATGGTGTCGGCGACCGCTTTGCTCACCAGATTGCCCGGAGGAATGCCCCAGTTGACTTCGGAGAGACCAAAAGTGGCTTCGTCGGCGGCAATCGCCAGATCACAGGCAACCAGCGGTGAAAACGCGCCGCCGAAACACCAGCCGTTGACCATGGCGATAGTGGGTTTGTTGTAGAAGCGCAGCAACTGCCACTGCCAGCGGCAGGAGTCGCGGCGGATACGCTCCTGAAAAACCTCAGACTTGCCGTCCACCTCTCTGAAATACTCTTTCAGATCCATGCCGGCGGTCCAGGACTCTCCCGCGCCGGTCAGCACCAGTACCAGCGCCTCATCGTCGAGTTCCAGTGTCTCCAACACATCGATCATCTCCCGATTCAGGGTCGGGCTCATGGCGTTGCGTTTTTCCGGGCGGTTTAGGGTCACCCAGGCGATACCCTCCTCGACAGAGACCTCTACCGTCTTCCAGCGACCTTGATAATTCGTCATACTTGCCTCCAGTGGTTATTCGGGTAATATCAATCTACCTGATATGCGTTGTAGTATAGATATTGTTTTTTTTTGTTGCAAGGAGTTGTCCATGAAGCCGAGTGCCGCCCCATCCACCTCACCCTCGGGCATCTCCTATCTGGTGGGACATCTGGATCGCCTGGTACGGCGGCGTCTGGGCGAAGCCATCTCTCCGCTGGGGCTAACGATCCAACAATATACCGCCCTCGCGGTGCTCGGCGCTCGCGGTCGACTCTCCAATGCACAACTGGCCGAACGCTCCCTGGTGACACCCCAAAGCGCCAACGAACTGGTCAAGGTGATGGAGAAACGTGGTTGGATCGAGCGCTCTGCCGACCCCAGCCACGGACGCATCATCCATCTGCATCTGACAGCCTCGGGGCAGGAAATCCTGCAACAGGCGCATACCGCTGCCGCCGAGTTTGAAGCCAGCATGCTGGTGGGACTCACCGCCCGAGACCGAGAACGCTACCGGGAGTACCTTAGCGAAAGTGTGCGCGCACTCAGCCTGGCCTCGATCGATCCCACATCCCCCTGAATCCTGCCGGTATCTGCAGGTGAACACCACTCCATGAACAGAGGTTTATAGATTCTATGCAAACGATCTATTTGCTATGCGGCCTGCTCTGCGACAAAAGCGTCTGGGAGACCCAGACGCCTGCGCTGCAAAAAGCGGGGTACGACGTGAGGCCGATGAGCTTCCAGGGTTTCGACTCCATAAGCGGCATGGCCGAGCATCTGCTCGAAGAGGCGCCGGAGCGCTTTTCATTGGCGGGACATTCGATGGGCGGGCGGGTTGCCCTGGAGGCCTATCGCCAGGCACCGCAACGCATCGAGCGACTTGCGTTGCTCGACACCGGCTACGGACCGGCGGCGGATAGCGAGGCGGAAAGCCGGGGAGTACTCGTGCGCAAAGCCATGGCGGACGGCATAGACGCGATTGCAGAAACCTGGGCTCGCCCGATGATCGCGCCATCCCGCCAGCAGGACAGCGATCTGCTTGATCGCATCCTGAGTATGGTGGGCAGAATGTCCGGTGAGATCTACGCCGGACAGACCCGGGCGTTACTGAACCGCCCCGATGCCACCCCCGTACTGGCCCAGATTCGTTGCCCGACTTTAATCCTGTGTGGAAAACAGGATAGCTGGAGCCCCCCACAACGCCATCAACTGATGGCCGAGGCAATAGCTCATAGCGACCTGCGTCTTATCGACGACTGTGGTCATATGTCGACCATGGAGAGGCCCGCGGAAGTGCTATCAATCCTCGAAGCCTGGATGGGTATGGATTAGCGGGCCTAGGAAAAAAGTCCGCTAAAGAACGCAAATATTACGACCTTTTTACTCCGAATGATTTGCGTTCATTGGCGGACTTTTTTCTTCACTTAGTAGCATTCGATGCTGACCGGAATCGCTATGGATCAAGTACATATTGCGACTCGAAGGTGGCCTTGGAAACCGCATAACCATCCTCGCCTGCTTCATCGTTATAGACCAGATAGTCGCCGGCCCGGTAGCGGGTCTCTCCCTCCTTCGTGCTGATTGTTCCCGCGCTCTTCGCAACAATCGCCCAAACCTCGGCATGCTTTACAAACACGCCGGGGCCTATTTCCCGGTAGGTTTTGGCAAAGCTCTCCCCATCGATGGTGTAGGTGTCGCCCCGATTGTTCACCAGCCAGTCGCCGGCCTTGCAGGTCTGCACGCCGTCCCATTTCCGATAGGTGAAACCCTCGGTATCCAGCGCCAGCCTGACCGCTGTAATAAAGGAATCCGCCCGTTTTTTATATTTTTTTCGCTGGCTCATGGCAGTGCGACCGGTAACTGAAGTTCAGGTTAGATCGAATATACCAGGGAAATGTTCCGTGTCTATTTTCATATCCAGCCTGCTTTCCTATCTTCTCAAGTGTTTTCAAATTCTCCGGCAAGACCGGAGCTTTTATTTTGTGAGCCGCTCAAAGCAGCAATACATTGGGGCCACCTAAAGGTGACTGATCAGCACAGGATATCCACTTGATCCAGTCGCTAATCTTCCTCTTCCCGATACCTACCGCTACACAATATCCGCTGGCTTGAATGGTGCTTGCTCAAGAGCGTGAAGAAAGCTTCGACAAACTTGCCTGTCATCCGGTGCGGCAAGCCGCACCCTACGACCTTTTCCAGCCTGTTGGGTGCGGCTTGCCACAATGTGAACCTGCTCCTTTTCTTCGTCTGCTTGAAGGCTCATGAGAGGGAGGCTCCTTAACCATTTACGCCAAGCTTCAACATGACCACAATACTCAATGTGGACGGATGAAGGTCTGCCCACTCATCGGTCATGCAACGGGCCTGAACACAACACCCGAAAGCCGCGTCTGCCACTCATCACGAGCGGGCTGTCACTGTTGCGATCAGCAGAACGCGCATGAACTGGAAAGCTGTCCCAAGAGCCGCCACGATATACACGACTATCATTGCTGTCATCAGGCTCAAGCGATGCCGGGTCATCGATTTTATTCAGACACCATTCCCTGATATTTCCGGCCATATCCTGAACACCGTAAGGCGAGCCTCCCTGGGGATAGAGACCGACAGCGCTGGTGTGACCCAGATAATTTGGACCTCTCGAATCAAGTGGTTCATTCACATTGGCGGCACCCACCCGATATTCGTCTCCCCAAGGATACTTCCTTCCATCCTTTCCCCGAGCCGCCTTCTCCCACTCCTGCTCCGTGGGCAGGCGTGTTTCTATCCCCGTGCGGGCACTCAACCAACGACAGTAGGCGACTCCCTCGTACCAACTGACGTTGTCTCTGGGACGATTCATCTCCATCCATCTGCCTTCTTCGGCCCGCAGCCACTTGATTCCACGCCACCATTCCTTATCGTCATACCCACCCGCATCGACAAAGGCCTGAAACTGGGCGTTGGTGATGGGATAGCGGCTGATGTAGTAGGTGTCCAGATATAGTTTCCGCTGTTCCTTGCCTTCGCCATAGACGAACTCGCCCGCCGGGATCTCCACCCAGTCGATATCGGGCAGGCCTTCCTCATTCAAGCCGACGCCAGGGCGCGGATCACCGATGGCGGCCAGCAGATCGCCGATGGCGCTTCTCTCTTCGCCGTTCAGGGTCTGATCCTCAAGCCGCTCCAGCAGACGCGGCGCAGGCCAGGCGAACTCATGCAGCAGCTCCGTTTTATGTTCGGGGTTGTTTTGCAGAATCGCTCTCAAGCTGTCCAGCCGTTGCGGCTCCCACACCAGATCGGGGGTGTATCCTTCACTGCGCCAATGCGCCGCCGCCTCTTCCGCGCTGTCGAGCAGTTCGAGCGAGGACGCATCCATCTGATCTTCGGCTTCACTCTCTGCCGCTTCGCCTGTCGCCGGATTACGGTTCTCCGCCTCTGTCGGCCCAAGCGCCGGCGCAAGATCGTAGACATGGAGGTTGTGCGCATAATCGGCAATGATCAGGCGCCGCCCATCGTCCGCCAGCGCGAGGCAGGCGGGCTGCCCGGGTGCGATGGAAAGGGTTGTAAATGGGGGTGCTGAAATATCTTCGACAAGCGAGAACTCGGACCCGCCTTCATAGCGGACCAGCCAAGAACCCGTTACCTCGACAAATGGCTGCGATGAATCGGTCAACGAATTAACCTTGCCCGTCCCCATATCCAGTACTCTCAAGGGCGTGCCGAAGAGAAGCCGGTCAGTCGCTTCATCGATGTAGAGGGGAGTGCGTTGCCAATGCAGGCCACTCTCCGCCGACCCCAGCATGATCTGGCGGATGGGCGCCCCCTTTTTCAGATCGAGCAGTTCGAGGCTTGGGCCGCGCAGACAGACTGCGCGATCGCCGTTGACGCCAAGGCGCGCCACCTCATCCCGGGAATAGGATAAATCCAGCTCCACGCCGGAACGATTGACCAGCAGCAGCGTACCGTCCGCCGCGCCCACCAGATAGCGCTCCCCATCGATGAAGGCCAGCGCGGTCAGGGGCGACTCGCTCAGCATCAGCGCGGAACTCTCTCCCGACTTGAGATCGATAATGCGCAGCTCACCCCCATAGCCGGTGATTGCGCTCGATTTATCAGGCGCGATGGCCATGGGTGTCCAGCCACCGCCTTCAGCGAACTCATCATAGGTTCGAATCAGCCGGCGATTATTGAGATCCCACAGTTTGATGGTCTGATCGGTATGGGAGTTACCGGCCGTCATCGCGAGAGCGCCATCAGCGCTGATGGCAATCGAACGTACGGTTCCTTTATGACCCTCCTTACCGTCACCGATGATTTTCCAATAGCGATCATCCTGCGTATCGGGTGGGGGCTCCTGCGGTGATGTCTCCTCCGCCCTTTGTTGCAACCATTCTGTGACAGCGCCATGTTCCGCATCGAGCAAGGTCCTTCTCAGCAACTGATGCCGATCGGATCCTTCCTGACCGGATGGCTCGATCCGCTGTTCAAAACCAAGCCGCGCCGCCTGTTGAACTGCCTCGTTAAGTAGCGACTCGCTCATCTCTTGCGACACTTTCAAGACACCCTGGGAGGTCCGTCCCTGATAGGTCTCTCCCGCATAGATCAATACCGGCTTGCCCGCTATGATGAGACTGTCGAGCGGTTGCATGAGGCTGGCCTTGCCGTTCACGATTTCGTCCACATAATTTGCCAGGCCTTCGCTATCGGGAAAGCTCACCACAGCGGCTGAAAACGCTTCAGCGGACAGATCGTCAGTGGAGGTTTCATCGCTGATCACCTTGGCGACTGACTCGGGCATCTCCTGCCACATCTTCCCTTGGAACAGACCGGGGAGATCCATCCCGGAGAGCAGGCTTGTCGCCGTCTCGGGATCAAGACCGCCAGCCAAGACCAGATGGAGCGGGAAATCGGCATCGCTCTCCTTGCGGAAGGCGAGTAGGGAAAGCTCATGAAACAGCCACTCATTCTCCGGCGATGTCTCCGGCGACAAAACCACCACAGCGGATTGGCATTCCGAGAGGACGCGGCTGACTTCACTGTTCCAGTCAACATCCGAAGAGAAATTCTCAGGGGGCAACCAGGTGCGCATCCCCATTGAGTGAAGCAACCGCTTCAGTTCATCGATCAAAGGGGCGGTTCGCTCACTCCGGTGGGAAGCGGAGATAACCACCAGCGGTTCGTCATACGTACGCAATGGCCGCCACTGCTGCTCCCACGAAAGATCCGACAACTCATCTTCGATGAAAGCGGGCACCTCTCTTTTAATGCCGCGATGGAGCCCCAGCAGTTTCGGCTTAAGGTCCGTAAAGGGGCCATCGACCCTGAGCTTGGTCTCATCCCCATTGATGCCGCGCAGACGCACCAACCCCAACGGCACGTCGGGGATGATGGTTGTGGCGGCTTCCCCATCCTGCAGCTCGACCATGCGACTCTCCCAACCTCCGGGCACCGGCCAGGCGAGTTCGAGACTGACGGCGTCGGCACCCAGGGTTTCGACCTTTGTATAACCGGGCCGATGGGGATAGCAGAGTGCCACTCCCCCCGCTGTCGCTTGAAAGCCGAGGCTGACAGGTGACATGGCATAGCCGCTGACAGGCGCAGTCGTCTCGATGGCCGGGGGCGTCAGCCCCATGCGCGTCAGATTACTGCTCAGCAAGCCGGTCAGCACGCGGCCCGCCTGGGAGTTCTGTGCCCGCTCGGGCAGCCTCGGAATGGCCGCGGCGGCCCAGCTGACGAGTCCGGGATCCGCATCGCTCTTCTCCAGCTCCCGGATCACGCTCCCCAGCTGTTGCTGCATGGCGTGGAAGGCCTCCTGATCATCGCGCAAGGCGTGATAGGCCACCAGCTCCTCCAGCAGAATGACCGCATCCATCTCGCCGTGGGCCGCCTCGATGACCTGCCTTGCCGCCTCCAGCTCATCCTTATGCTGCGCCAGCTCCTGATGGAGATGTTCGCGCACCGCCGGAATCAGGGTGATGGCGTTGACGTCCCGCGTCTGCACCAGCGGGCTGAAATAGAGGTCCGCCTCCACCCCCGCTTCCACACTGCTCATCACCCGCAGACGCATGGCCCGCAGCAGCTCGCTCTCTATCCTCACCGCCAGGGAGAGATGACGCGCCAGATCCACCACCCGGGGATAGGCCGCGCGCTCATCCTCGATCAGACGCTTGGCGGTTTGCGGATTCATCGTCCCGCACGTACCTGGAGACCGTGACCCACCGTGCGACGCACCAGCGAGACATGGGTGCCGCGATCCCAGGAGAGGATATACATCGCCTTGCGCAGCGCTATCGGCCAACGCGGTTCAGCATAGGGCACCAGGGCCAGCAACGGGCACTCGGCGTCGCTTACGGCTTCGGCGAAACGCAGCCACTCCTCCTCCCTGGCGCCCATGCGGGGATTTCTGCGGCGGCCGATACCGAGATCGGTCACCACCACCACCGGCGTGCCGGCGGCCGGAGGTTGATAGGGACGTTGCCAGCGACTGCGGCTGCCCGGACCGAAGCCGCGCAGGGGGGAATCGGAAAAATAGAGGGTCTCCACCCGGTCTCTGCCCACAATCCCCAGAATCTCATGGCGAATCAACTCCTGGTCACCATAGTAGGGCCAGGTGCCCTGCCCCCGATCGAGCAACAGCTGAATACCGAAACGCAGGGTCGATACCGGTAGCCGGGGTAGCCGGGTGACCGGCCGCAGGGCACAGATCTGATCAAACAGGGTAGCGAAATCGATGGCGCCCTCATTGCGCTGGGTGGCGAATGCGGTGCTGATCAGGGCGCGGGAGGTCTTGGGGTTGAACAGGGGATCCAACACCGGTCGCATCTCGATCTGGGCATCGGTCACCTCGGGCAGATCCTCCGCCTCGTCCTGCCAGCGCATGACCTGCCGCGGCTCCTCCACATGGTGGCTGACGATCCCATAGGGGATCGGCTGATGCGGCGGTACGTCCGCTTCAGTCTGATCTGTCTCGGCGCTTTTGCTGGCGGCTTGCGGCTTATCCGGCTGCGGCTGGGTAGCCGTCGTATCCTCGTTCTCCATGCGCAGCGGCTTTTTCTCAATCAGTTCCAGCAGGCTCTGTGGCAGACCCAGCATCTCGACCGCCCAGGCGAGAGATAGATCGGGGTCGCTCTGCGTGGTCTCGGTCACAGCCAGCAGCAGGTCACCGAGCCAGACATCGCCAAAGGGCGAGTGAGCCTCTCTCGCTGTTTCGCGGGATGGCATATCAGGCCCCCGCCTCTTCTCTATCCCCGCTGTTTGCCATGGCGCCCGGCCGCTTCGACAGGGCCATCTCGATCAGGTACTTCCAATTGTCGTAGAGGGATTGCTTCTGCTCGCTGGCGGCCTGCAATTCAGCCTCCGTTGCCGGTACCTGGATACCGAGCTTGATGCAGGCATCGATGGCGTCCAGATACTCCGCCGTGCTCGGCGGGCGGTGGCCCAGAGTGATCGACTCCTTGCGCAGCTGAACCAGCGAGTCGGCCACCGATTGATAGAGCCCACCCCGATCCTGCGCAAAATGTTGCTGGGCGATGGAGGCCAGTTCGGTGGCCGATTTCTCCTTCAGATGCAGCACCACGCAGCGCCGCAGGAAGGCCCGTGGCAACTCGCGCTCCTCGTTGGTGGTGATGATCACCAGCGGCGAGCGTCTGTCTTTGATCGTGGTCCCGGTCTCCTGCACGGTGAATTGGCGCGAGCCCAGCGCCTCCAACAGATTGTTCGGCACATCGGGATCGGCCTTGTCTATCTCGTCGATCAGCACCACGGCGCCATCCCCATTGCCTACACCGGAGGGGTCCTTTGCCTCTCCCACCGCAAGCGCATCCAGGGATGCCAGCCCCCGATACCTGGCGCTGGCCGGATCGAAGGCCCACCAGAGCATGCCGGGATTGAGGTAGTTGTGGCGCTCGGATACGCGACGTTTGGCCGCTTCATCGCTCTGGCTCACATTGGCGTCGTTGAGACGACCCAGGGCGTCGAACTCCCACATCATATCCCGGGCCTGGGTACGGGCATTGACCGAAAAGGGATAGAAGGACAAGCCCAGGGTATTGGCCACGAACGGCGCCAGGGAGGATTTACCCGAACCGGCCGGCCCCCGCAGCAGCAACGGACGCCGGGTAGTCTGCGCAACCTGTATCGCGAACACCGTCTTCTCATCCCAGACGTAGACCTTGCCCTCTCCCCGCTCACCGAAGGCAACGGTGTCACTATCCCGGTTGGTCTTGTATGTTTCCGGCTTGAATAATTCCACCATGCAGATTTCTCCCCTGTCAGTCGCCACTCAGACCGAGCAGATTGTTTCTGCGGGTCCACCAGCTGTAGGCGTATTGTTCGTTATGTCGAACCTTTGATTCGTCATATTCCAGCAATGGTTCGATGATCCGCGCCCGCCCCTCAAGCGCTGGCGGCAGATGCGGCGCCTTCTGACCGGTGAGGGCAACGAATGTGACCCGCTTGAAATGGTCCGCCAGCTCCGCCAACAGCGGCAGTTGGGGATCGGTCAATTTAACTACATCCACTGCCGGCCGGCCGGCCTGTTCGAAAAACCACAACTCCTTGTCTATGCGGGTGTCGGTTATCTCCGGGGAGGATCCGGGCTGCACATTCAGGCGTTGGCACAAGGCACGGCGTATCTGCACCACCAGATCCTTGGTGCCCCGTCGGCCTGCCGGTATGCGTGCGCCGACCACGGGACTGCCATCCGTCACGCCTTGAGGGGAGGAAGCGCTGTGATCATCTCCAGGCTTGTTCAGTTTCAGGATACCGCTATCCTCGATCGGGTGGGCGCGTTGGAGAAACTGCTCGCAGGTAAACCCCGACTCCGAACCGTTGATGATGGCGCAACGGCTGCCAGGCGGTTTATTTCTGACGGCATCGAGACTCAGTGCCGCATCCTCATCGACCCAGCAAGGGGCGATCAGGTCGAATATCTCATCGATGCCTTTCGGCAGCGCACGCTTGATCTTGTTCAGCGCCTTGATCTGATTCTGTAGCGACTCGGACAACAGCCGTCGCACGAAATGGAGCGCTTCGGCATCCTTTATGTCCACATGGGTCCATATCTCCCATCCGAGACCCTGGGCCGCCTCGCGAATCACCTCCGGCGCAATCTGGCTGAACCATCGAAACAGCTGTCCCTCGATGGCGCTGGTCGGTATTATCAAATTCGGATCGAGATCCCGCAGTTTTTCGATGATAGTGGCGCGCTTGTCATCCAGCTTACCGATTTGATAGTCACCGAAGCGGATGGCGCCAAAAAACCCCTCGGTGACCTGCTCAACCGTGGTGTCGTCAATCGTGACCGGATAGAGCGCAAACCCGGGCTGGGTGCGCTTGCGGTAGGCGAGACAGCTGACCTCATACTTGACGAACTCGCTCTCAAGCGCCCTTTGCGAAAAGAGCACCACCGCGGCGTGGCATTGGTAAAGCCCCTGGGTAATCATCTCGCTCCAGGGATCACCCACATCGATGCCTTCATAGTCGACCCAAGGCTCCATGCCCCGGTCAGTCAGTTCACTGACAAAGTCATTCAGTATCTGCTTGTGCGCCTCGCTCTTGGCGCTATGACTGACAAAGACCCTGGTCGTCATTGATTTGCTTCCACAGCTATTGAGATCGTTATCTATTCTTTTCTTTCCGCAGCCATCCCTACGCTACCGAAAAAGTATAGACAGGACAAAGGGATCTTTCACGATTTGCTTTTTAAGGAACCTCTGATCAATTCATGCACAAACCGCTACCGCACAGGGATATTCAAATTTACCCCGTAATAGCTTAAGGAGCCTCTGATTAATTCTGGATCGAGCGTGTGGCGAGATGAAATGTTCCGGATCAAGACGAAAAGCGCACGTAATAGCCCGCTATTGCGAAGCTATTCAACGCAGAGCCGGGACATTTCAGCCGTCACACGCCGATTCATGAATTGATCAGAGGCTCCTTAAAAAACATGCATCCGCTAGCGATGCTTAATGGTGTGGCCTGCCGCACCACGCTTTATCGCACTACAGTCAGATGAAACTTCCTGTAAGCTCCGGTCCATTCCGGTCATCGGCTTGTATAAACAACCACATCGGCTTTAATTGAGAAAAAACCAAGGAGGAAAACCATGGCGGGTAGTATTGAACTGGACAACGATTTCATCACGGGTGGAAAGGCGGAAAGCCGGCTGACACCTAACTTCCGTCTCAGGGAATTCGCCAGAAGCAACGGAAAGATCCACATACACCGTGAGCTGGTGGCCGCTCTGCAGATCCTGCGCGACAAGCTGGACGCTCCCATCAAAATAGATCCGGGCAAACCCGCCGCATACTTTCAAGCAGGAGCGGATGGCCTGGGGATCGTGGCCACGGCAAGTGACATGGACCGTTTGCAGAAGGAGGCTGCCACACTCGTCGGGCAAGGCTATCTGGCCCGCGCACAGAGAAAGGATGACCGACTCTACATCGAGATACCGGACCCGGACAACCTGCCACCCATCGCGCCGAAACTTGCCTTCGATTGCGGCATGCGAGTGACCGCCGCCTTCGAGACAAGCGGCGACCCCTACCAGCAGGTAACCGGCAACTTCGACGGCGCCGGCCTCTCATTCGGTCCAATACAATGCAATCTGGTCAGCGGCACCTTGCAGGAGCTGTTTCGCCGCATGCGGGGAGAGGACGAAGCCCGACTGCAACGCTGTTTCGACAATGAAAACGACTACCGGACCTTCTGGCGCGTGCTGGATGACTCCCGCGCCAAGGCTGTACGCTGGGCAGACGGGCTCAGCACCGGCAGCCGGAAGGCGGGATTCTCACAACCCTGGAAAGGCTACCTGCAGGCAGTCGGTCGGGAACCCCGCTTCCGAGACGTGATGCTGCGCTACGCTTATGACAAATACGGTAAGCTGCTGATGTCCGCCCTCGCCTTCCTCAAAGGTATCTCACCCATCCCCATCAACAATCTGCGCTGCCTCGCTGCCCTCTACGACATGGGGGTACAGCAGGGCAGCCTGAAAAAGGCCCACACCCAGATCCGTCGACGCGTCGCCAGGGAGCAACCCGCCGATGAGTTCGCCTTGACCCGCATCGCCGTGGAGGAGCGGGCAAGGAAGGCCTCCCCGAAATGGCGCGCGGACTGCCTTAGCCGCCGCCTGTGCATCCTGGAACGGGAACCGGTCTCGGTCACGCTCGACGGTCAGCAGGCACGGCGCAGCAATCCGCAAAGCTTCCTGCTGCGTAACAGTCGTGTGAAGGGGTTGGATGGCTATTTGGCAGGATAAAGCGGGTGCCTGGCTGCTCGGACACGCAGTCTTTTTTTACGACTACGCAGCATTTATTCAGCCAGGGTTGGCGGGGCAGGGCCCCACCCTACACAATGTTCTTGGGAGTAGGGTGGGGCCCT
>JBNKOL010000021.1:0-7085 GCA_050294655.1 Sedimenticolaceae bacterium | reverse complement strand
TCCCATTGCCTCGCTGACCAACGCCACCGAACTGATACGCGACAGAGCCGACTACAGCCATCGTGTACCAGCGGTTGGCAATGACGAGATTGCCCGCCTCGGTCACAGCTTCAATGCCATGATGGAGGTCATCCACGAGCGGGAGGGAAATCTGCGCCGACTCTCTACTTTTCAACGCACGATCCTGAACAACGCTGCCTATGTCATCATCTCCTCCACACCCGATGGTCTTATTACCAGTTACAATCCCGCCGCCGAGCGGCTGTTGGGGTATACCGCTGATGAAGTGGTTGATAAGCAGACACCGGCGCTATGGCACGATCCCGAAGAGTTGAAGCAGAGGGCAGAGCAGCTATCAAAGCGGTTCGGTGAAACGGTGGCACCGGGATTCGCGGTCTTTACGGCTTGTCCGAGTCGCGACCTTCCCGAGGATAATGAGTGGACATTCGTCTGCAAGGACGGCAAGCGTATTCCGGTGCAGCTATCGGTGAGCGCGCTACGGGGTGAGGATGGTCAGGTCACCGGCTTTGTCGGTTTTGCCTACGATCTCACCGAACGCAAGCGCGCTGAGCAACAACTCAGACAGCACAAAGACGAGTTGGAGCAGACGGTACAGCAACGTACCGCGGAACTCATGCTGGCCCGCGATGCCGCTGAGGCGGCCAATAAAGCAAAAAGCGTGTTCCTGGCCAACATGAGCCACGAACTGCGGACACCGCTTAACGCCATCCTCGGTTTTTCCAGTCTCATCAGTCGCGATCCTGAGTTCTCTGCAAGTCAGCGCGAGAATATCGAAATTATCAACCGCAGTGGCGAGCACTTGCTCAGACTGATCAACGACGTGCTGGAAATTGCCAAGATCGAAGCGGGAAAGTTGCAGCTGGAGATAAGCTCATTCGACTTTGGCAGTATGGTGCGCGATGTTGTCGATATGATGCGGATACGGGCAGAGGGAAAGGGCTTGGAGCTTTTGCTGGACATGACGTCCGAGTGTCCGCGTTATATCAAGGGAGACGAAGCCAGATTGCGCCAGATTGTGATCAACCTGGTCGGTAACGCGGTGAAGTTTACAGCGCAAGGTGGGGTAAGCATCCGATTTCGTACTTGTCAAAATGAACGACTGCACCTGCAGATCGAAGTGGAAGACTCGGGCCCAGGCATCAGTAAGGAAGACATCAATCGCCTGTTCAAGCCCTTCGTGCAGCTGGCTGAGGGTGGAGAGCAGAAGGGCACAGGCCTGGGGTTGACCATAACCCGGCAGTTCGTGGAACTGATGGAGGGTAGTGTCGCTGTCGAAAGCACCTTGGGGAAAGGGACCACGTTTCGTGTGGATTTGCCGATTGAACTTGCGGATAGTGCCGATGCTGTGTTATCGGAGCCGATACCCCATATAGAGATCGTTGGGCTCGTTCCCGGGCAGCCTCACTATAAAATCCTTGTTGCCGAAGATCAGTATGAAAATCAACTTCTGCTCAGTAACCTGATGACCGACATCGGCATTGAAGTGATGCGGGCAAATAATGGTGAGCAGTGTGTGCGGATCTTTCAGGAATGGCATCCCGATCTTATCTGGATGGATATACGCATGCCGGTCATGGATGGTAAAGAAGCCACCCAGCACATCCGTCGGCTGCCGGGAGGGGATAAGGTAAAGATTGTTGCTGTCACTGCCTCGGCATTCATGGAAGAACAGCAGGAAATGCTGGCTGCCGGGATGAATGATTTCGTGCGCAAGCCTTTCCGCTTCGATGAGATCTACAAGTGCTTGGAAAAGCAGCTGGGCTTGAAGTATCTCACCAAGATCGATGGTGCGAAGGCAGAAGATGCCGTTGTACTGACTCCTGCGATGTTAGCTGTGCTGCCGGGCAAGCTGCGTGAGAAACTCAGTGAAGACTTAATCAGTCTGGATATCGATAGAATTGATGCGACGGTTGAGGAGATCACCAGAGTCGATGCCAAGTTGGGCCGTACATTATCCCGCATGACAGCGGGTTTCGACTACCAGGTAATACTCGACACACTCAATGCAAAAAGCACATGATCGTGAAAGTCTCGCTATGAGACACTACACAATCTCGCGCAAGCGTGACCCAGGGCATGGTGGTATCATGCCGTGTGATCCTTACATGCTTCGTTCATCCTGCTGCAATACCCGTAGGATAGCTTCGTAGTTAAAGTTCCCTGCGAGCTGGCTTAGCTTCTTTTGTAGCGTTTTATCGAGCGCAGCGATCCGCTGGATAACTGCCTCAATCCGTGCGCAATCCAGGCTTTTCAGTGCCTCGATAAGTTCGCCTCGCAATGCCTCTGGTAGACTTTCCATCATCTCAGGCGTTAAGGTCACTTCCTGCTCTTGCGGCTCGGGCACGTCCTGATAAATGTATTTAACACGCAGGTGTTTCTCCAAGCAGTCGTAAATTTCCTTCGCGCGGAAGGGCTTGCGCACATAGTCGTCCATGCCGCCTGCGAGCATAACACTGCGTTCTTCGGCAAATGCCGAGGCGGTCACTGCAGCGATCTTTACATCCTTGCCACCGGGGAGTTCACGGATGCGTCGAGTCGCTTCCATGCCGTCCATCACCGGCATGCGCCGATCCATCCAGATGAAGTGAGGATGCCAGCTCTGAAACAGTTGTATCCCTTGCTCGCCGTTCTCGGCCAATTTAACATGAAAGCCCACAGATTCCAGTAGCTTGGTTAACAGTAACTGGTTATCGAGTTGGTCTTCGACGATCAGGATGCGGTATTCCGGTTGGCCGGGTGCGAGTCCTGCCACTTCGCCCTTTTTGATCTGCTCCGGTTTACTGATGTCGCTTTCCTTCGCTTCCTTTAGCGGCAATTCAACCCGAAATAGCGAACCTTTTCCTAGAGTGCTATTAAGTGTGATGCTTCCAGACATCATCTGTACGAATTGGTGTGTGATGGTTAGCCCGAGCCCGGTGCCTTTGTTGATGCCCTGATCACCCAGTTGTACAAAGGGTTCAAAGACATGCTGTTGATCCTCAAGCGTCATGCCGATGCCGGTATCCTCCACTTCGATTAGAAGGTGGGAGTTTTTGTTTTGCTTTGTACCTAGGCGCAGGGTCACGCCTCCCTCATGGGTGAACTTGATGGCGTTGCCCAGCAGGTTGAGCAGGATCTGGCGCAGGCGAGCCTCGTCGCCGACAATGTAACGCGGGAAGTGCGATGACTGGTCGAGTGTCAGTTGCAGGTCGTTGATTTCTGCACGTAGCGTCATCAAGTCGACAATATCACGCACCATGGCACCCAGGTCAAACGCCACGCATTCCAGTTGCACCCGTCCGGCCTCGATCTTGGCCATTTCCAATACGTCGTTGATCAGGCTCAGCAGATGTTCACCACTTCGGTTGATGATGTCGATGTTCTGCTTCTGGTCTTCGGACATAAGCGGGTCTCTGCGCATCATGTTGGAGAATCCGAGGATGGCATTGAGCGGGGTGCGCAGTTCATGGCTCATGTTCGCCAGGAAGACACTCTTGGCGCGGTTGGCCGATTCTGCGCTATCGCGAGCCATAATCAGTTCTGCCTCGACCTGCTTCAGGCTAGTGACATCATGCATTGAGGCCACTGCCCCTAGCTTTTCGCCAGTACTGCTGAACATGGCTTGCCCGGCACAGATCATGAAACGCCGACTGCCATCCGCATGCACAATGATCATTGGCTGCTCCCGGACCTGCTCACCGTTGAAGGCACGATACAGTGGGATTTGGTCGGTCGGCATTGGTGTAACACCGTCCTCTTGCATCAGTCGATAGTGCTTGGACCACTGTTCCGGCGGTAGCTCTTCCTGTTCGATGCCATGCATCAGACGGGTGGCCTGGTTGAAGTAAGAAAGTGTGCCCTGCTTGTCGCAGGCGACGATGCCTTCAGTGATGTTTTCCAGCACTGCATGGATGAATATCTGCTGCCGGTGGAGTTCCGAGGTCCGTTTCTCAACCAATTCGGATAGATGGTCCCGATGTTGCTGCAGTTCCTTCTCTCGCTGGATCAGTGTATTCAACATGGAGTTGAAGGTATGACCCAGTTTGCTGGCCTCATCGTGGCCCCGGAGCTCTACACGCACATCTCGCTCACCGGCCTCGATAGCGTCCGCCACGGTTTGGATGGCGTATAGCCGGTGCGTCAGCCGCCAGCCGATGATCGTGACCAATATGGAGCCAATCAGGACAGCGACGATGGCTCGGAGAATGCCGCTGCGAGTAATGGTCTTCAGGCGTGCTGCCGTGGTTTCCAGGCCCAGGCCGACGCGTACCAGGCCGATGTTGGTACCGGCCAATACAATTGGACTGACCACATCCACCAATTCTGCGGTGCGGCTGATAATTCGAGTCTGAGTTTTATGCATACCGCTGGTGGGAAGATCCTTCAAGTATTTGCCGACCAATGAGGTGTCGCTGTGGGCGAGCACCTGCCCCTGCTGGTCCAGTATCATGGCGAACATAAGATCGGGGTAGCGGCTCTGGGCGTCGATGATCTCCTGTAGGCCGGAATAGTCTCTCGCCTCCAGCCAGCCCGACGAGGAGGTCGCAATGCTGTTGCCCAGGGCGATGGCGTGCTCGGTTTGACGTTCCAGCAGCATCTCCTGTTGCCGTTCGGTGAGATACCAGATGAACAGGGTCATCGTCACCGCAATGAGTAGCGTTACACCGAGTATGAGCTGTCCGCGCAGGGTGCCGAAGATCGGATTCAGATAGTGTTGAAACAGGTTTTGTCCGTGCTGACTCATTTCTGCTCTACCGGCCGTACTTCCCGCTCGAATCTGGCGACGTATTCGCGCACTCGGTCATAGCTGGCATCATCGGCCAGATGGAAACGTGCGGTGGACATGCCTTCCAGAATCGCCTTCCCTTCAGGAGTCTGCTCCAGATCAAGGATTAGGCGTTGCACCCTGTCGCGCAAGTCGGCAGGCACGTCGTCACGGGCCATGACCGAGTTATTCATTAAGGGCGGTGTCTCCCAAATCAGCTTCATCTGGGCTGCCTGTTCGGGATGGTCCTGCTGGAATAGGCGCCAGGGCGGCGGCCAGGTGGCACCGGCAGCGGACTTGCCCAGGAAGGCGTTCATGATGGAGGACTCCTGGGAGCCCACGTATGCGTTTTTTATATCCCTGTTGATATCTAGCCCATTCTGATAGAGGAAATACTGGGGCATGATGCAGGCGGCCAGAGCAGTGTGGGATGGATAGCTGACGACCTTGCCCTTGAGCTCGGCCGGGGTCTGGATATTGCTATCTTTACGTACGATGAAAATGCCTTTGAAATCATCGGCGTCACCCGCCATGGCGATCACCTTGTAGCCGACCTTTATTGCTTCCAGGGTATGCCAGGGATTGGGTAGTAGGAACGCTGGGGTTCGGGCGCGAAACTTGCGCTCGTAGTCCTGGTAATCGCGCGAGGCTTCCAGCACGAAGCTCGCTTCGGGAATGTTTTCATTCAGATGATCGACCAAGGGCTGATAGGCCTCGGCGAGTTTCTTCGGATTGTGTAAAGGATGGATGGCCAGATGGTAGAGTGGCTTGGTCGTCATCCCCGGGCTGCTTGTATATTGGGGACCGGTGGGCGGCGTTGCAGAGTCGCACGCGGCGGTGAATATCAGCGTAAGTAGAAGCTTCAGTACCAGGCGTATGTTATTCATTTCTCATCTCATGCTGATTGGCAACATGACAAGCGTAACCGCCCCATCCTGCAGGTCGGTTCAATGGGTTTCAGCGCCTCATACACATCATTCAAAGGCTTGGGTGCTCTTCCCTCTGATGTGACTCTTTGGACCTCATCCACCCTTCTGTAAGGTGCGCAGTATGGTGGTAGTGGTTTCAGGGTCGACCGGGGGACCGTTTGGTGCCACCGTTGTTGCTCGCCGTGCCGTTGATGTTTGTGAATTGTGTGACAACGGCGGATGTCTCTGCTGTGGGAGGGATAGAGATCAATGCTGGACCAGGCGCCGGTATTTTGTCCACAGCCTCGAATTTCCGTTTCTTTTTTACATCGGCGAGGTCGATGCCTCTTAAGCATAGCCTATCGGACTGCCGCCACCCACAGCAATGATGATATCGCTGTCAGGTTCCAGGTAAACTCGGATGTCGGCAGTAATCCGACAATCACTGGGGTTGGCCGTGACACTCGGGAATAGCCCCTGGGTTGTATTCTCGGCCTCGAGCAAAGCCTGTGTTTCTTCCCCCCCCCAGCCGGCCTGTATAACGTCTGGCTCAGTCGCCAGCGCGCCTTCTTTGCGCCAGTATTCCAGGCGTAACGGGTCGGTGCTCGCGGCCTCTTGCCATGGACGAATTCTGGCGCAAAGAATTTTCGTGGTTCCTGCTCTCATGGGGATTTGCCTCTTTGCTTACAACAAAAGTGTAGAAGATGAGAAATGCCAGTTACCGACCGCCTGAGGCAGGTCTCTCCCCTGCGTTAAGGAGCCTCTGATTAATTCTGGATCGAGCGTGTGGCGAGATGAAATGTTCCGGATCAAGACGAAAAGCGCATGTAATAGCCCGCTATTGCGAAGCTTTTCAACGCAGAGCCGGGACATTTCAGCCGTCATACGCCGATTCATGAATTGATCAGAGGCTCCTTAAGGTATTGCCTCCTGCCGTTTCGGCTCGGCGCGTCATGATATAGGTATGCTACTCCAAGGTTTTTTGCTGCGCTTTCAAGTTGAAGCGATATCTCTGGTACGCGACGGCCTGTCATCATGAAATCAACCGGTTCGTGGCTTTTGGGAAGCCCATGCTCTGTGTTGTGGACTTTTCCGGGGAGTGGCTACTGGTTGTGAATTTTTTTACTACGCTATTCGATTATTCAGCTGTACTCCCCTAATCCCTTGGATTCGGAAAAGGCTTCGGTTGACGCTTACTGGCCCGGTCGTTAACGCTTTTTTCATTTGTTAGGGCAAAGGGCTGGAAAAACAAATCTATTTTGATTAGCATCTCCCGCTCGTGCTTCAGGTGTCCCTAGGGTATCCACCCCAGGGGTTAAACGGGAAGCCGGTGCGCGTTCGGTTCTAGGAGTCTTCGATTCGCTTCAAAGGCGGATGGTTGATATGGCTCCTGGCAACTGTTTCGCAATGCC
>JBNKOL010000020.1:0-33367 GCA_050294655.1 Sedimenticolaceae bacterium | reverse complement strand
GCCCTTGCGGTAGCTGCCGGAGCAGACCCGCAGGAAGGCGATACGGTCCCGGTGCTGGGGGTCCATATTGGCCTGGATCTTGAAAACGAAGCCGCTGAACTTGGCCTCCTTGGGATCGACCATGCGCTGCTGGGTGGGGCGCGACAGGGGCGCGGGGGCGTACTCCACGAAGGCGTCGAGCAGCTCCTTGACGCCGAAGTTGTTGATCGCCGAACCAAAGAAGACCGGGGTCTGTTCACCCTTGGCATAGGCCTCCAGGTCGAGAGGATGGCTGGCGCCGCGCACCAGTTCGATCTCTTCACGCAACTCCTCGGCCTGGCTGCCGATCAGTTCGTCCAGCTTGGGATTGTCGAGACCCTGGATAATCTCACCCACCTGGATCTTACCGCCATGGGTGGCGCTGAACAGATGGGTGGCATCGCTGCGCAGGTCGTAGACCCCCTTCAGCCGCTTGCCCATGCCGATGGGCCAGGTCACCGGGGCGCAGGCGATCTTCAACACCGATTCGACCTCGTCGAGGATCTCCAGGGGATCGCGCCCCTCCCGGTCGAGCTTGTTGACGAAGGTAAGGATCGGCGTGTCGCGCAGACGGCAGACCTCCATCAGCTTGATGGTGCGCTCCTCCACGCCCTTGGCCACATCGATCACCATCAGTGCCGAGTCAACCGCGGTGAGGGTGCGGTAGGTGTCCTCCGAGAAGTCCTCGTGACCGGGGGTGTCGAGCAGATTGACGATCTCATCCCGGTAGGGGAACTGCATCACCGACGAGGTCACCGAGATGCCGCGCTCCTTCTCCATCTCCATCCAGTCGGAGGTGGCATGACGCGCCGCCTTGCGCCCCTTGACGGTGCCGGCCATCTGGATGGCGCCACCGTAAAGCAGGAGCTTTTCCGTCAGGGTGGTCTTACCCGCGTCGGGATGGGAGATGATGGCGAAGGTACGCCGGCGGCTGAGTTGTTCGAGCAGTTCGGACATCGGAATCGATCGTTGAATAAAAGGTGGCGGATTATAACCCATTCCCCCCATCCAATGCGTCCCCATCCCTGAGCGAAGATGGGTTCGAAAAGGAGTTACCAGGAAATTCATTCCGTAGTTCCGGCTTATTCGATGCAAATCCCTATATTTTTCAACTGATCTCATATAATTAGGGTCAGGTAACTGGGATTTCACGACAGACGCATGGATCTATCCATCACACCGTCAGGCGCATTCAGCAACGGGCTGTCCACCCTCGGCAGCAGAGTGGGCCAGGCCGACCCTGAGCAACCATCCACAACATCCGCCGACCCGGAGAGCAGCAATAATCAGACAGCCGCATCCGAAAGCGCCTCTCAACGCCCCGCCCGCGAACCCCAGCAGAGCAGCCGCCTGACCCCCGAGGAGCTGCAACAGCTCAGCGAACTGCAGCAGCGGGACCGGGAGGTCAAGGCACATGAACTGGCCCACAAAGCTGTCGGTGGACGCTATGTCACCGGCGGCAGTTTCAACTATCAGACCGGCCCCGACGGCCAACGCTACGCCATCGGCGGTGAGGTGACTATCGACAGCTCCTCGGGCAGCACAGCGCTGGAGACGCTGCACAAGGCGGATCTGATACGGCGTGCCGCGCTGGCCCCCGCCGATCCCTCACCCCAGGACTATCGTGTCGCCTCTGAGGCCAATATGATGGCTGCCCAGGCACGTGGTGATATCTCCGCGGAACAGCGTGAAAAGGCGATCGAGCGGCAGGAAGCCATGCGTGAACAGCGTGCTGAGGAAGTCAATGCAGAGGAGAGTCAGGAGATCAGCCCACAAGGCCGGCGAGCCATCGCCTCGTTCGAGGCTGTCGGCGGCTCCACGCATCTGCAGAGCAATCCTGACCCCTTCGACGAGATCATCTGAATCGAGCCATATTCGGTATGCGCCGTTTTCTCAAGGGCGCAAATCGCTTCAAGTCGCTCAATGCCCCTTACTTGTGATTCATCGTTCTACATTTCCAACGACATGACCAGTGCATTCTCACGACCGCCATTGGGCGCTGGATAGTAGTCCCGGCGCCGGTTGATCTCGACGAAACCCAATCCTTGATAGAGCGCCAGAGCCGCATGATTGCTCTCCCTGACCTCCAGAAAGGCGGTCTCCGCACCGTGCTGACGGGCAATTTTAAGCAGTCGCTGGATCAGCTTGCGGCCGATTCCCCGCCCCCGCCAATCCGGGTGGATACAGAGATTGAGGATGTGGGATTCATCGATCACCACCGACATCACGCCGTAGCCAATCAGCACCTCATCCAGTTCGACCAGCCAGCAGCAGTAACCGACGCGCAGGCAGTCCTGGAAGATGCCCAGGGTCCATGGAAAGGGATAGACAGCCTCTTCGATGGCCACCACACGGGGCAGATCAGCCTGCCGTATGGGACGCAGCCGCAGCAGGGGATCGTTCAGCTGTGCACTCATAACGCCTCTTCCCGCAGTCCGGAGAGAGCCAGTTGCAGATCCTGCCAGGCCTTGCTCTTCTGCTCGGGGGAGCGCAGCAGGTAGGCCGGGTGGTAGGTCACTACCAGGGGAATCCGACCCTCGCCGAAAGCGTGTATGCGACCACGCAACTTACCTACCGTAATGTCGCTCTTGAGCAGATTCTGCGCGGCGACACGCCCCACGGCGAGGATCATGCGGGGTCGAATCAGTTCGATCTGACGCCGTAGATAGGGCTCGCAGCTCAGCGCCTCCTCCGGTTTGGGATCCCGATTGTCGGGTGGGCGGCACTTGACTATGTTGGCAATGAAGACCGACTCGCGCCGGTAACCCATGGCCTGCAGCATGGCATTCAGCAGCTGTCCGGCACGGCCGACGAAGGGTTCTCCCTGACGATCCTCGTCGGCGCCGGGGGCCTCGCCGATGACCATCAGTTCAGCCTGGGTATCTCCAACACCGAAGACGCTCTGGGTGCAGCCTGCACGCAGTTGGCAGACGCCGCAGTCGCGCACCCGTTGACGCAGGGCGGGCCAGTCCATCTCCGCGACATCACCACCTGAAGCGGACTGGGGCGGTTTCACGGCGACTTCGGCATGGACAGCGACGATGGGTGTATCCCCCGGCGTCTCCATTGGGGGCTCAGGTTGAATCTCGGGCGCTGGCTCCTGCCACTCCCGTGGCTGCCACAGGGTGACTCCCATGGCTTTCAGATAATCGCGACGCCGCCGTTCATCGAGCATGGCCAGGGATCACTCACACATCGCCGGTCTGGGGATGGGCCTTGGTGCCCGGTTCCAGAATCTTGTTCACAGCATTGATATAGGCCTTGGCGGAGGCGATCACGATATCGGTGTCGGCCCCTTGGCCGTTGACGATGCGCCCTCCCCGCTCAAGCCGCACGGTCACCTCGCCCTGGGCATCGGTGCCGCTGGTGATATTGTTGACCGAATAGAGCTGCAATTGGGTGCCGCTGTTGACGATGCTCTCGATGGCCTTGAAGGTGGCGTCCACCGGACCCCCACCGACCGCCTCACCCGGCTCTTCCTCGCCATCGAGGCTAAGCATGATCTGGGCCCGCGGCGTCTCGCCGGTTTCGGAGCAAACCTTGAGTGAGATCAGCTTGACCCGCTCGTTGATCGACTCGATCTTGGTGTCGGTGACCAGGGCCTGCAGGTCCTCGTCGAAGATCTCATGCTTCTTGTCGGCCAGGTCCTTGAAGCGGGAAAAGGCGGCATTGAGCTCCTCCTCCGAATCGAAGACGATGCCAAGGCTCTCCAGCCGGGTGCGAAAGGCGTTGCGGCCCGAGTGCTTGCCCAGCACCATGCGGTTGTGGCTCCAGCCCACATCCTCCGCGCGCATGATCTCGTAGGTCTCACGGGACTTCAGCACCCCGTCCTGATGGATACCTGACTCGTGAGCGAAGGCGTTTGCGCCGACGATCGCCTTGTTGGGCTGTACCGGAAAACCGGTGATGTTGGAGACCAGCTTGGAACAGTTGACGATCTGGGTGGTGTCGAGCCGGGTGTGGCAGGAGAAGAAATCGGGACGGGTGCGCACCGCCATCACGATCTCCTCCAGCGAGGCGTTGCCGGCCCGCTCGCCGAGACCATTGATGGTGCACTCAACCTGGCGCGCACCGTTGCTGACCGCCGACAGGGAATTGGCCACCGCCAGTCCCAGATCGTTGTGGCAGTGAACCGAGAAGATCGCTTTGTCGGCGTTGGGAATACGCTCGCGCAGGGTGTGGATCATTTCCCCGAACTGGTGCGGCATGGCGTAGCCCACGGTATCGGGTACGTTGAGGGTGGTGGCGCCGGCATCGATCACCGCCTCGAAAATGCGGCAGAGGAAATCGATCTCGGAGCGTCCCGCATCTTCGGCGGAGAATTCCACATTGTCAGTGTACTGGCGCGCCCGCTTCACCGCGTGCACTGCCTGAGCCACCACTTCGTCCGGCGACATGCGCAGCTTCTGCTGCATGTGGATCGGCGAGGTGGCGATGAAGGTGTGGATGCGCCCGGAGTTGGCCTCGCGCAGGGCCTCACCGGCACGGTCGATATCCTTGTCCAGTGCTCTCGCCAAGCCGCACACGGTGGAGTCCTTGACCGCCTTTGCCACCGCCGCCACCGCTTCGAAATCACCCGGACTGGCGATCGGGAAACCGGCCTCGATCACATCCACCTGCAGTTTTTCCAACGCCTTGCCGATCCGGACCTTTTCGTCCTTGGTCATGGAGGCGCCTGGACTCTGCTCACCGTCGCGCAAGGTCGTGTCGAAAACGATCAGTTGGTCTGATTGGCTCATGTTATCTCCGGCCGTTTTGCAGTTTATGTATGAATTTTGAATCAATGAGTGCGCTTCGCGCACACTTCTTTCGAAAAAGGTGCGAGTGTGGCGAGTTCAGATATTTCATAATCCACAATTCAAAAATCATAACTCCTCGTCTTTCTCCTCACTCCGCTCCTGCACCGCCCGCCGCTCCCGGCGCTTGCGCAACTGCACCAGCGTCATCACCGGCCCGGAGATGGCATAGGCCAGAAACATCAGCAGCAGCACCGTGGGCGGATGGGTCTGTATGATAGCCAATCCGACCACCACCACGACCAGTACGATGAACGGCACCTTACCGTGAAAATCGATCTCCTTGAAACTGTGGTAGCGAAAATTGCTGACCATCAAAAGACCGGCCAGGGTGGTCAGAATGGCAGCCGCCCAGGCCAGGGTATCGCCGGAGAGACCGTAATCACCGCCAAACCAAACACTGCCGGCCACAATGGCGGCGGCGGAAGGACTTGGCAGACCCTGAAAATACTTTTTGTCGGCGATGCCGACCTGGGTATTGAAGCGAGCCAAACGCAGTGCGCCGCTGGCGGTGTAGATGAAGGCAGCCAGCCAGCCCAGCTTACCGAGTTCATGCAGCGTCCAAATGTAGATCACCAGGGCGGGCGCCAGACCGAAGGAGACCATGTCAGACAGACTGTCGTATTCGGCGCCGAATGCGCTCTGGGTTTTGGTCAGACGAGCCACGCGGCCATCGACCCCATCGAGCAGCATGGCGACGAAGATCGCCACCGCCGCGGTCTCGAACTTGCCGTTGACGGCGGCAGTGATGGCGTAGAAGCCGGCGAAGAGCGCCGCCGTGGTAAAGAGGTTCGGCAGCAGGTAGATGCCACGCCGGGGTTTTTTCGCCGTATCTTGACCGTTTTCCATTGCAGATGAAGCCTGTGCAAGAGTGAGCCCGCATTATAGCAGGCAGGAACCGGTAATTTTGAATTGTGAATTATGAATTGAATGAAGCGTGTGCAAAGCACGCGCAACAAAAAAAAATCCAAAATGTCTTAGAGTCTTCCCGACGCCTTCACGTCCAGATAGGCGTTGACCAGATTGATCGCCAGCTTACGCGGTTCGCTGTCGACGATCAGGGACCCCTGATGGCGCAGGGCTTCGTGCGACTCGCGTCTTGCTGAAATGTAGTCGGTCACCCCCTGAAACATCAGTGCGGAGTGGAGATTGTGTACCGGCTGCTGCAACGCCCGGTCGAGGGAGTGCTCGCGCAGATCGGCGATCACCACCAGATGACGTCGGGAAAGCAGCTTGGCGGCCTTGAGCAGATCGGCGCTCTCCTCATTGCGGCTGTTGGTCAGGATCACCACCAAGGCCCGTCGTCGTTGTAGCGGCATCAGCTGGTGGGCCGCCGCGAGATAGTCGGCGGCTTGCAGGGTGGAATCGATGTCGTAGGTGCGATCAAGCAGGCGCCGCACCACTCCCCCACCCTTCATCGGCGGTTGCCAGCGGGAATGGCCGCCGAAACTGAGGAAACCGACCCCATCCCCCTGTCGCTGGGCCACATAGCTGAGTAGCAGCATGGCGTTGAGGGCATGATCCAGGTGCGCCCCTTCGGCGTCCTGGTGACGCATATGGCGACCGCAGTCGAGCATGAAGACCAGCTGCTGGTCGCGTTCATCCTGATACTCCTTCGAGATCAGACGCCGGTAGCGGGAGCTCGCCTTCCAGTCGATCTGACGCATGACGTCACCCGTGCGATACTCGCGCAGCTGGTGAAAGTCGTTCCCCTCACCCCGGCGCTGGCGGCGTCGTACCCCCATCTGGCTCAGGTGGTTGTCGGTGGCCAGCAGGGCGAAGTGGGCTATTTCACGGAAGTTGGGAAACACCCTCACCTTGTCGGGCAACGGGACAAAGCGTTTTTGCCACCACAGACCTAGCGACGAACGCAGAACCAGATCAACACCGCTGAACTGGCCGTCGCCCCGATGCAGCGGTTTCACCCGATAGCGGACTCGGGCCTGGCGCCCTGCAGGGAGCCGGATCTGCCGCGGCATCCCCTGTGCCAGGAAATCGCCGGGGTGGTGATCGTGCAGCTTGAACAGCAAGGCACTGTCGCGTCGGTTCTCGACCTGCAGATTGACCCAGGACGAGACTCCCACCGGCATGTTGGTAGGCAGTACCCGGGTCACCTGCGGTGTAGCGCCACGACGCAGTCGCCACAGATCCAGCAAGCCGATCGCCAACAGCAGGGACGCCATCAATTTCCAGGCCGACTCCAGTGCCGGCAACCAGATCACCGCCAGTCCCAACAGGACCAGCGCAGCGACAACGGCGATCAGGCGGGACGAAGGGCTCACTGGCGTGGAGCGGGGATATTGTCGAGCAGATCGCGCAACACGTCATCGGGCTGGTAACCCTCGATCTCCAGATCGGTGGAGAGACGGATCCGATGGCGCAGCACCGGCAAGGCCGCCGCCTTGATGTCATCGGGCGTGACGAAGTCGCGCTGCTGCAGAAAGGCCTCGGCGCGGGCGGCGCGCAACAGCGATATGGTGCCGCGGGGACCCGGACCGGCATCGATCCCGTTCCACTCCCGTGCCGCTCGTACCAGACGCACCGCGTAGTGGACGATCTCCTCATCCATCCGCAACCCCGCCACCTGGGACTGTAGCAGCGGGATCTCTGCGGCCTTCAGCAGCGGACGCACCGCTGAGGTGTCGAGCTGATCGGCGATCGATTCGAGGGTCACCTGGCGCACCATGCGTTGCTCTTCGCCCTCGTCCGGATAGTCAATCAGCACCTTGAGCAGGAAACGGTCGAGCTGAGCCTGGGGCAGCGGATAGGTACCCTCCTGCTCGATGGGATTCTGTGTCGCCAGCACCAGAAAGGGGGGAGCGAGAGGAAAGGTGCGTCCCTCGATAGTCACCTGCTGCTCCTGCATCGCCTCCAGCAGGGCCGACTGGGTCTTGGCCGGCGAGCGGTTGATCTCGTCCGCCAACAGCAGATTGCAGAAGACCGGTCCCTTGCGTACCCGAAAGTTTTCGCTCTTCATGTCGAACATGATGTGGCCGGAGATGTCGCTTGGCATCAGATCGGGGGTGAACTGGATGCGGCTGAACTCCCCCTGTACCGCCGCTGCCAGGCTGCGCACCAGCAGGGTCTTGCCAAGGCCGGGCACCCCCTCCACCAGCACATGCCCGGCCGCCAGCAACGCCAGCATCACTTCGTGGATGACCCGTGACTGGCCGATGACCGCCTTTGCGATCTCGCTCTCCAGCCCCCTGGCCCGTTGCATCGCTGCCTCGTCAATCTGTGTTGGGTTGTTCTCTTCCATTGTCATCTCTTCTTACTTTGCGGATGCAGGGCTGCCAACAGCCGCTGCAGGTTTGCGGTGGTTTTGATCAATTGACCACCATCGGCCTGGGCACGATAGAGCGCCAGCTCGATGGCCTCGGCGGTCATGCCGGTGCGCTCGGCCAGCCAGGCGCAGCGTGCGGTTGTATCGAGCCGCTGTAGCTGCGGATGGCTGACCAGCCAGCGCTTCTCCACCTGCTTGCGGGCCTGTTGTAACAAGCTGGCCGAGGGGTCGATGCGCCAGTTGAATTCGGCTGCCGCCTGCAGGTGTTCCAGCAAGTCGCGGCGCTGTTGTTGCCCACTGACGATAAGCGGCCCGCTGCGCCGGCTCATGCGCCAGATCAACAAAGCGGCCAACAGACCCAGACTGAACATCAGGAAGGGGGCCCAACGCCATAACAGCTGCATCAGCGAGGGCATCTGGGAGCTGTAGAGCAGCCACACCCGATCATACCCCGCTGTCAACTCGGCCAGCAGCGGGGCATGATCGAAATCGCCGATGCGCTGGTTGTCGAAATAGTCACTGTCGCTGAGTAAGGTGACCATCCCATCCCCCAGCGGAAAGATCAGCAGATTGGGTGACTCTTCCGCAGGGGCCTGCCAGTACTCATAGGGGTAATCCACTTCGAACCAGGTATCCGTATCGAATTCGACGCTGAGGGGTTCCTCTTGATTGCCGGGTAGCAGAATCGAAGTCGCATCGGCTTCCTCGCACGCCGTTTCCGCGCACGCTACTTGCTCGCACTCCCCCCCTTCCTCGCACGTTGCTTCCTCGTCCAGCGATTCTTGCAATGCGAGCTCATCGATATCCCATAGACGGATAAGATCGACGCCGAAACTCTCCAGCAGAGGACGGCTGAGGTCGGCGTCCTGCAGGCGACCGACGCTGGCGATCAGATGGCCGCCCCCCTCGACCCAGGCCAGCAAGTCGTCGACCCGCTCCTGGGGCAACGGTGCCCCCAGATCCCTTACCAGCAGTACACCGGGTTCCGACGGCGGATGGATCAAAAACTGACGACCCGACTGACTCTCCACCTGCTGGCCAAGCCGGGTGAGCAGATGCTCCGCGGCCAAAAGCGGATTTCGCCGGGCCTCGGGTGACATGGCCTCCCTGGTTGCATAGGTCTCCTGCTCGTAATTCTCCAGGAACCACCAGCTGAAACCGCCAATGACTATGATGACAAACAGGGCAATGGCCAGCTGGTTGATCCTATGCTGGGACATCGGCACCCCCGAAACAGCTTCGCCACGCCTGACAAAGCGCCAGAGCCTGATCCCGCTCAGGCGGCCAGTGGCCATAGGCTTGCCTGAGCCAGACCCGGGTCAAGCCGGTAAAGTAGTCGCCCAGGTCCTGCCCCAGCTGATCGGCGACCAGCAGCCGGCACTCCCCCTCAGTGGCGCCATCGGGTATCTCCAAGGCGTGACGATGGATCAGCACCGAAAGCGCACCCCGGTAGAGCAGGCTTAATGCGCCCCGGTAGTCACCGGCCTCGATCAACCGTTCCGCCTCCGAGGCGGGGTCGTCAGGCAGGCTCTCCGGACGCAGATCGAGGCCTGCGATCTGGGTCGGCACCACCCGCCCATTGCCCGATGAGGAGAAACGGGCGGGGTTCAACTCCCGGTTGTTGAGGAACCAGTAGATCAGATAGGCAAGTACACCGCCGCCAGCCAGCCACAGCAACAGTTCACCGAAGGCGGCAAAACCCTCGGTCAATGACGCCAGCCACTCAAAAAAAGGGTTCTCCTGTTCAGAATCCTTGTCTTTGGGGCCCACATATTTCCAGCGGGTCGCTTCCCGGGTGCGGCCGAACGCCTCATCCGCCAGCACCTCTTCGATAGCGCTGCGCACCTGCTCGCGGTCGACCGTTTGTGCGGCTTGCAGCGGTGTGGCCGGGACTCCCCAGGCCAACAAGCCGCTGACAAAGAGCGCGCCGATCCAAGCAGCGACTGCACCGGTTTGACGTTGCGCCATACGCCGCAGGCCCAACTCGATATCCCAGGCTTCCAATTCACTGCGGCGGGTCAGGTAGAGGGCGAACCCGCCAGCGACATAGAAAGGGGCTGCCATCGACATCACCAACAGACCGCTGCCGAGGGTGACCCATTCACCGATGGCATTCGACGCGAACAGATAATCATCCAAGATCCCCACTGCGAGCTCTTCAGGGATCAGCATTGATACGAGAAAAAAGAGCCCCATCAGCAGGATGTACTCAAAATGGATGCCAATGAAGGTCAGCCAGCTAGCCGCATTGGATTTGCGACTGAGCACACGGATACGTTCGGAACGCGGCTTGCCGCGCAAACGTTCCAGCACAGTCACCGGCATGACAAAGGAACGTGCCGGATTGAGCCGGCGCCAGGTCAGGTTGGCAAACAGCTGGGGCAAAACCGTCTGCGTCCAGGCCGCGCGAAGTTCGCGCCAGCTGGGTTGCTCGCCGAACAGGCGTTGCCCCATCCAGTAGAGTAACGGGGGTTCGTAGAGCGGTTTGAACCACCACAACAGCAGCGCTTTCCATACCAGTTCGAGAGGTAGAAAAATCACCAGCAGCAACACCGGCAGGGCACTGATCATCCACAACAGCCAAAGCGGCAGGAACCACTGCCGGGCCAGCATGAAACCAAGATCGATTCCCTCCCAGGGGGTGCGAGGGCGCAGCTTGACGGCAATCCTAGCGAGATCCATGAGCCCTCCGTCCCATGAAGGAGAGGTAGAGGATCACCACCAGCCAAAGCAGGGCCGCCACGCCATACTTTATATCGGGGGCGAGTGCCGAGGATGACCAGAAGGCCTCGATAAAGGCCGCCGCCACCAGCATCAGCGCCGCTCCCATCACCAGTTGCAGGGCCTCCAGGGCATTCGCCTTCAGGGTTTCCAAGCGACCCTGCGGACCTGGGGCCACCACCGCCCGTCCCATCAGCAGACCCGCACCGCCACAGATGACAATGGCGGTCAGCTCGAAGGCACCGTGTCCGGCGACGAAGGGCCAGAATGTCTCTAAGTAGCCGAGGCGGGTCAGATGCCCCGCCACCCCGCCGATTACCACCCCGTTGAAGATCAGGATAAAGAGGGTGCCGACACCCAGCAATATGCCAAGGGCAAAGGTGCGAAAACCGATACCGATATTGTTGAGTATGTAGTAACCGAACATCTGAAAATCGGTCTCGGAGCTACGCTCCTCCGAACGGCCCAGATGATCGTTGTCGGGATCGTAGGCGCTCTCCATGCTACTCACCTGCTTCTGCTCCATCACGCTGTAGATCATGTCCTCTTGCAGATAACAGGCCGTTCCCATCAGCAATGCAGGCAACAAAAAGAAAAGCAGGGACAGGGAAAAGGCGCCCAAGTGACGCCGGAAGGCTTGCGGAAAACCGAACAACACGAAGTTGAGCAGCCGCCAGCCCCAGGCCGAGGCGCGTTTGTAGAGCAATGGATGGCCGCGCAGCACCAGCCGGTGCAGATACTCCACCAGCATGGGACTGAAACCGCGACTGCGAGCCAGGGCATAGTGGCTGCAGAGGCGTCGATAGTCCCCTGGAAAGGCGGCCAGGGCGGCCGGCTCCAGACGCCGTTTCGAGCGGGGACGCTCCAACTCTTCCATCATGGCCAGCAGCTGATCCCACAGGGCCTGATTTTCCGTTTCGAACTGCTCCTGTCTCATCAGCGTCCCTTGAGAATCCAATTGGCATAGGCGTAGAGCGCCGCCACGCCGGCCTCGCCCTGACAACGGGTTGTCTCCGCAAGCAGTCCCGCCAGCTCTTCCCGCCGCCCTGCGGAGAGACCCTCTGCCCGTTCGCTGAACGCCAGCAGGGTCAGCTGATCCTCTTCCGTCAGCTCCATGGGGGGCTTCTCGGTCTTGTCCATGGGCGGACGAACCCGCTCAGGCTTATCATCCCGGTAGACAACCAGGGTACCCGCCGCCAGATCACCCAGCCGCTTGAACTCCCGGTTGCACATCATGGCGATCAGTCCTGTGGCGTAGAGGAAGGGCAGAAAGTCGGCGATGCGGAGAAAATTGCGGATGACAGACGCCGCCGGTGTAACCGGGATGCCGTTGTCCTGAATCACCTGAATGCCCATTGAACGCTTGCCCGGAGTGGCGCCGTTGCGGATCTCGAAAATCACCGGATAGAACCATTCAATGAGGAAGAAACCGATCAGGATGAGCGCCATGCCCACCCCGCCCAGAAAACTGAAAATCATGGCCAGGACGATATAAAGCCCTGTCCGGATCGCCAAATCGATAGCCCAGGCACTGGCACGCACCACCGGTCCGGCCAGGCGGAACTCCAGCCGTACACCCTCGGGGATCTCATAGAACCCGAGGGTGTCGATCAAGGTTTCAGACCTCCCTGTTGAATTTGCCTCCACCGGTCAACGCACGCCCGTCAGCTGAAGAAGATATCGCGATAGGCCGCGTAGACCCCTGCGGTCAGCACGGGTATGACAATGAGCAAACCGATTCCGAGAGGTATGGAGCCGACGAAGAATAGAACCAAGGCCATCAGGACAAAAATGAACAGCGGCAGGATATTCTTCAAGCAACCGATAAAACTGTATTTCATTGCCTGTAACGCCGACATGTCATCCAACATCACGAGGGCGGGCGCAAAAATATAGGTCATCATCACCGGTATCATCAACAGAAAGACCATCAGCACAAAACCGATGATCGGTCCGCCACCCAGCATGCTCATGGTCTCCGGGTCCTGCAGTGCAGCAACACCGCCCACGAGCAAAAACATACCGCCCATCATGACAATACCAACCACTATCATCATGATGAAGTAGAACACCGCCACCAGCATCAGCTGCCCCACATTATTGGTAAAACCCGCAAACAGGTGAGAAACGGCGAAATCCCCACCTGCATCCTGCTCCTGGCAGCCATACATGAAACCCGCCGTGATGACGGGACCGATGAGGATGGAGACGATACTGCCAACGACTGGAATAAAGGCCAGCAAAAACGAAATAATGAAAAACACCACCAATGCGCCGATCCAGGCCAGCGCTGATGACTTGAAGTGCCACCACCCCTTGCCGATCCAGGCCAGGCCGTTACCCGCCGGCACCCCGACAGGACCGCTCATCTCGTTCTCCATCGGCTCTTCCAGCTCGGCCTCCGGGGCGCTATAGGGATTGGTCTGCCCTGACAGGCTCTCCGCATCGCTCGAGCCACCTTCACCAAGGGCGGCCTGGGCCGCGAGATATTTCACCGCCACGATGCCGCAATCCTGACAGATGCCGAACTCCATATTGCTGGAACCGCATTTCGGGCAGCGATCGATTCCTGGCACGTGTTCCAGTACCTCGGTGGTATCGCCGCCGCCATGATCCAGAGGTTCCAGTTCCAAACCGGTGTTGGCGGGTTCGGGTTCGGGTTCAGGCTCCGGTGGTTTGGGGTCGATCTCCACCAGGATGCCGATCCGCTGCAGTACCACCACGTACTTCTCGGCCTTATCCAAAGCCAATCCCTTCTTCAAGGTTACGGGCCTACCTGCGGTTATCACCTTTTCCGCCATGCTCCGCTCCAGCTTGAACTTTTCGCTGAAGCGATCGATAACCTGCTGCAAATCAATACCAGGCTCAATCTTACCGTTAAAGATGACTCGATAATTCTCAGACATCTACCTCTTCCCCCTCATACCCGTGGGACCAATTTCGCTAAATCCATACTGTTTTCGGCATTATTTTATGAATCTTAAATTATCCACGGCCTTTAACATGGCGTTATTATACCCATAGTTCGCCAACAACTTGTTGTATTTTATCTGTTTATCAGACAGACCCTGTGCACAAGCCCGGTTCAGGAGCGAGGATCCAAGACATGACCCTGGTCAAGCCGTCTCGCATTTCACCCTGAACGCATTCACTGAGGACATTTCGAAACTCAGAGCGAATCCTGCACTATACCATCCAGCATCTCGAGAATGGCCCTGACGGCCTCTTTCGCTTCCCCCGCCAGCTGTGGGCGGCGATAGGCTACATAGACCTGATTGGGTTCATCCGCCCTGACATAGACTGCGATGGTAAAGGGACAGATAACAATATTTTCCGGCGCAGCCTGCGCCATCTTGTGGGAGATCAGTGCGCTGCAGAACTCCACTGACTCGGCGTGGGTGAAAACCGCGGAGAAACCCAGGTCGGGAGCGGTCCGGTTGAGCATATCGCTCACATGCAGGGTACCGCTGACCAGCATGCCCCGTTCGATGATCGCCATCTTGACATTCTCGACCACATCCTCGAAAGACTCCTCTGAGGAGTGGATTTTCACCGGCAGTGCATCCGCTGCCGGCTCGCCACCGGCCAGAGCGCAACCCATCCATAGCATCAGTGCCCAGGCCAACAGAACCAATTTCATCATCGTTATCCTCACATCGTACTGTTTACTTTCTGCGATACTGCAACCCACCAATACCGCCCAGCAACAGCAGGGGAGGCAACAGGAACCAACTGGTCGACGGTTGCGGCAATTCACTATAGTAGCCATGGATGCGTAGTGTATACCCCGGTTCAAGTCCCACCGCCTCGGCCGGGCTCATGAAGGTTATGTCATTGACCTGCAGACTATCCCCATCCGCTTCGGTGATAAAGCCCAACTGCCGCAGGCTGATGCCGGAACCCGCCTGCGGCAGTTCGAGGCGCACTTCCCGTTGTTGATGCGACCCATCGTCCTGCTCCACCTCTACCAGCAGTTGGATCGCATCACCGGCATCCAGCGCCGAAAGATGGGCTTCAATCCTGTCAGCCGGTTGCAGTAGATGGGGCGGATATAACTGATCCCGCCAATAGTCAGGCCGAAACAGGGAGAAGGCGATCAGCAGCAGGATCAGCGATTCCCACCAGCGGTTCCGTGTCAGCAGCCATCCCTGTGTCGCCGCAACGAACAGCAGCATGGCCACCAGTCCCTGGACGACGACCCACAGAAAGGCCGACAACGAATCGACACCAATCAGCAACAGTTGGGTATTAAAGATAAACATGAAAGGCAAAATGGCGGTGCGGATATCGTAGTAGAAGGATTGCAACCCGGTACGGACCGGATCGCCGCCGGAGATCCCCGCGGCAGCGTAGGCCGCCAACCCCACCGGTGGCGTGTCATCCGCCAGAATACCGAAGTAGAAGACGAACATGTGTACCGCTACCAGAGGTATATCGAGACCGTGCGCGGCGGCAAGCTGCACGATGACGGGCGCCATCAGGGTCGAAACCACGATATAGTTAGCGGTGGTGGGCAGGCCCATGCCGAGAATCATGCAGATCAGGGCTGTCAGCACCAGCATCAGCATGACCGAACCTAAGGAGAGGGTCTCGACCAGCTCTCCCAGCACCTGACCGATTCCGGTCAGACTCACGGTACCGACCACAATGCCGGCGGTGGCGGTGGCCACACCGATACCAATCATGTTGCGAGCCCCGTTCTCCAATCCCTTCACCAGGGAGCGCACCCCCCTGCGCAAACCCGCGCCAATCGAGCTTCCGGCGAAATAGGCGCGCAGGGGCTCTTGGGTCAGCTGAATCACTATTATTAGGGCGATGGCATAAAAGACCGAGGTGGCGGGCGAGAGCCGCAACAGCATCAGGCACCAGACCAGCACCAGAATCGGCAGCAGATAGTGCAGTCCTCCCAGCAGCGCCTCACCGGCACTCAGATCGACTCGCTCCGATTCCAGCTTTCTGCGTAGGTCACAACGCACTTCGCAATAGATCAGCAGCAGATAGAGCAGCAGAATCAACCCGCTGTTGAGATAAAAGGCCCAGGCGCCGAACAGGCTGTTGATGGTGCCGACAATCCAGTAGGCCAGCAGAAAGAACAGAACACTGCCGCTTAGCATCAGCCCGCTACTGAGCAGCCGTTGCCGAATTCCGGCCCGCGAGGCCCGCCGCTCAACCTCCATGCCCGCCTTCAGCGCCTCCAGGTGGACCAGGTACATCAGTGCTATGTAGCTCAACACAGCCGGCAGGAAAGCGTGCTTGACCACCTCCAGATAGGAAAGATTGAGATACTCCACCATGAGAAACGCAGCGGCGCCCATCACCGGCGGCATAATCTGGCCATTGGTGGAAGCCGCCACCTCGACCGCCCCGGCCTTCTCCGCACTGAAACCGACCCGCTTCATCAAAGGGATGGTGAAAGTGCCGGTAGTGACCACATTGGCGATGGAGGAACCGGAGATCATGCCGGTAAGCAACGAGGCCAGGACCCCGGCCTTGGCCGGCCCGCCACGCATATGACCGACCGCCGCAATGGCGACGCGGATAAAATAGTGCCCCCCACCCACCTGCTCCAGCAGACTGCCAAAGAGCACGAAGAGGAAGACAAAGCCGGCCGAGACCCCCACGGCGACACCGAACACCCCTTGGGTGGAGAGCCATTGGTGCGAGGCGAGGCGTTCGATGGAGGCCCCCTTGTGGGCCAGCAAATCGGGCAACCAGGGACCGGCCAGAGAGTAGCCGAGAAAACAGAAAGCGATCAGTGTCAGTGGCCAACCGAGGGCACGCCGGGTGGCTTCGAGCAACAACCCCACTCCCGCCACCGCAACACCGACATCCAGGCTTGTCGGCGCTCCGGCGCGATCGGCCAACTGTTCGTAGAAAAAGAAGAGGTAGCCGGCGCTACTGGCCGCCAGCAGCGCCAACAGCCAATCGTATGCCGGGATCTCATGCACGATACGACCGCGATGCGGTGGGAAAGAGAGATAGGCCAGGAAGATGGCGAAGGCCAGATGGATGGAACGGATCTCGGTGCTGTTGAAGACCCCGAGGCCCACCAGGAACGGCAGGGGCGAAGCGACCCAGAGCTGGAATAGGGCCCACAACAGGGCCGTTCCCAACAGCACCTTGCGCGCCCAGCCCGCCGGTTGGCGACCACCAAACTCCGCCGCCTCGATGCGTTGCAGACGGCTCACCGCTTCACTCCGCTTCATCTCAGACCCGCCACCTTTGTGTACACACAGCGTGGCCTGTCAATAAGACTACCATGTTAGACTTTCAGGTTTATAACTCATAGAAATGCCAGGGATTTACGCACTCATGTCGAATAAGAACAGCCTCGCTACTCTAACATTCTGCTCACTCGCCGCAATCGCCAGTGTCCTCTCCGCCGAGGAAGCCACCGAGGAAGGCGTCGAGAAAACAACCTGGAAACACGAAATCGAAGCAGGCCTCAATGGCTCCAGTGGCAACTCCGAATCGATGAACCTGCACACCGGCTATACGGGAAGCTACAAGGACGCTAACCATGGCTGGAAAATCACCAGCGCCTATGACAAAGCCAAGAGCGATGGCACCGAATCGAGAAATCAGTTCTTCGCTGACCTGTTGAAGGACTGGTACTGGAGCGACAGCCCCTGGTTCGCCTTCGCCCAGGGCCGTTACGATTGGGACGAATTCAAGGATTGGGACTACCGGCTCTCCGGCTCGGGCGGTGTCGGCTACGAGTTCCTCGACGACGACACCTGGTACCTGGCCGGCCGCTTCGGTCTCGGCGGCAACAAGACCTACGGTGACATCAATGAGGAGTTCACGGCTGAAGCGCTGCTCGGCTTTGATGCAGCCTGGACCATCTCCGAGCGTGAATCGGTCGACTTCAAGACCACCTTCTACCCCAGCCTGGAGGAGAGCGGTGAGTACCGCAACATCACCACCTTCAACTGGAAGATGTCCTTCTCCGAACAAGGCAACCTGGCCATGAAGATCGGCCTGATCAACGAGTACGACTCACTGGCCGCACCGGGCACCGAGAAAAACGACTTCAAATACAACCTATCGCTGGTATGGGGTCTTTAGGATTTTGCTTTGTTATCCGCAAATGACCAATCGAGCGTAGGGAGCGGCTCGCCGCACCGATGAAACTCACATCAGCCCCGCCTCTTTGAAGTACCTGATGGCGCCCGGATGAAAAGGCGCCGAATTGCCCTTGAGCATATCGGCTGCCTGCAGGTGTTCAAAGGCGGGGTGGAGTTGGCGGAAGTTATCCAGATTCTCGAATACCGCCTTCACCAGTTGGTAGACCACCGACTCATCCACCTTGGCTGAGGTAACCAGGGTCGCCTTGACGCCAAAGGTAGCGGTATCGCTATCGCTGCCCCGATAGAGTCCACCCGGAATCTTCGCCAGGGCGTAGTAGGCATGCTCTGTGATCAGCTTATCCACCACCTCCCCGGCCACCGGCACCAGATGGGCCTCACAGGCGGTGGCAGCCTCCTTGATAGAGGCATTGGGATGACCGACGGTATAGATCATGGCGTCGATCTTGTTGTCGCACAGCGCCCTCGCCTGCTCGGTCGCCTTGAGTTCCGAGACCAGCTTGAAATCGGCCTTGCCCCAACCCAACGCCTGCATCAACACCTCCATGGTGCCCCGCTGACCCGAGCCTGGATTACCGATATTGACCCGCTTGCCTGGCAGATCGGCAAAATCCTTGATGCCGCTGTCATCCCGGGCCATCACACTGAAGGGTTCGCTATGAATGGAAAAGACCGCACGCAGATCCCGATTGGGACCCTGGTCGCTGAACTTTGAACTGCCCTCGTAGGCATGATACTGCCAGTCGGACTGGGCTACGCCGAATTCGAGTTCGCCGCTGGCCAGGGCTCTGAGGTTGAAGATGGAACCTCCCGTCGACTCCACCGAACAGCGGATGCCGTGCGCCCGTCGCTCCTTGTTGAGCAGGCGACAGATGGCGCCGCCGGTGGGGTAATAAACACCGGTCAATCCACCGGTGCCGATACTCATGAAACGCTGCTCGGCGCTGAATGCCAGGGCGGGCAGCAGACAGCATAACAGGGTCAGGATATTCTTCATGTTCGCTCCTTGATTGGGCAGACCTTTGGTTCATCTTAACAGACACCGGAGACCTGAAAGGCATTCACTTCAACGGACCTGAAAGAAGAACGAGAGGAATTACGTGGAGTTCCGGAGCATTAGATGGGGCAGAGCCCCACCCTACCCAGTGACAAAGAGTGTAGGGTCGGGCCCTGCCCCACCAATCCACACACTACGGAGTTACCGATACAGGCAACTTTCGACTGACGCAAGCTGCCGAGGTTGATACGAACCTATCTCAGAAATGCCTTCACCGCGCGGCAGAAGGCCTCGGGCTGCTCCGCATAGAGCCAGTGCCCGGCCCCTTGAAGCATGCGCAGGCGTGCATGGGGAAACAGACGCTCGATCTCCTGCCGGTGCTCGGGTGCGACGTAGTCGGAGCGTTCGCCGTAGAGAAACAGCACCTCACCAGCGAAGCTCAGTCCCTCACTCGGGGGAAAATCCGCGAGCCTCTTGATCGATTGGTTCAGCACCGGCAAGTTGAAGCGCCACTGCCAGCCCTGCGGCTGCTTGACCAGATTCAGCAGTAGATATTGGCGCACTGAGCGACTGGGTACCCAAGGGGCCAGACGTTGATCCGCCGACTCCCGCCCACTCAGTTCCGCCAATGGCAACTTCGTCAGCCCCTGAAAGATCTGCTCGAAACGGCTTGGATAGCTGACCGGTGCGATGTCGGCCACCAGTAGACGCCGCACCCGCTCCGGCTGCTGCAGTGCCAGCCACATGGCGGCCTTGCCGCCCATACTGTGCCCCAACAGTGTCGCGCTAGGAAGTTGCAGCCGATCCAGCAGCGCCAGTAAATCCCCGGCCATGGCGGGATAGTCCATCTCGGGCTGGTGTGGCGAGCGGCCGTGGTTACGTAGATCGGGCAGGATCAGCCGATAGTCGGCCTGTAGCAGTTTGACCACGCCCATCCAGTTGCTGGAGACCCCGAACAGGCCGTGCAGCAGCAATACGGGAGGATGCTCCGGCGCCCCATACTCCCGGTAGTGGAGCTGCATTGCTTGACCGCTCATGCCTTCGGATGTGGCCGATAGAGACGCTCGACCAGCTGGCATTGCTGCACGGGTTCGAGGGCGGAAACGAGGGGACTCAATGCCGGGCCTTCGAACAGCTCCGTGGGCAGCCAATCCGCCGGCTCATGCCAGCGCGGGAATCGCAACCCTGCCAATGTCGGAAGCTCCCACAGTCCATCGATGGTACAGCTCTGCTCATGCACATGCAGACAGCGATCGGCGAACGCCACATCATCCACCGCAGCCGTACCTTGCCGATGGCTGCCACGCGGCAGCCTCTGCTCCTCCGCACGGGCCAGTACCCGGACGCTGTCGGTGACCTTATCCAATCGATCGCGACTACTTCTTCTTCGGCGGCAACAGGTCGGTGATGGTGCCTTCCGCCATCTCCGCCGCGAAACAGATGGTTTCGTTGAGGGTCGGATGGGGGTGGATAGTGAGGCCGATATCTTCTGCGTCGGCGCCCATCTCCAGTGCCAGTACCGTCTCACCTATCAGCTCACCCGCATTGGGACCGACGATGCCGGCGCCGAGGATACGCTTGGTCTTGGGATCAAACAGCAACTTGGTCATGCCCTCGTCACGGCCAATACCCAGGGCGCGACCACTGGCGGCCCAGGGAAAGACCCCTTTCTCGACCTCCATCCCCTTGGCCTTCGCCTCGGTCTCGGTGAGACCCATCCAGGCCACCTCGGGATCGGTATAGGCCACCGAGGGGATGGTCATGGGATCGAACTTGACCGGCAGACCGGCAATCGCCTCGGCCGCGGTCTTCGCCTCATGGGTCGCCTTGTGAGCCAGCATGGGCTGACCGACCACATCACCGATAGCGTAGATGTTGGGTACATTGGTGCGCATCTGCGCATCGACCGGGATAAAGCCCCGCTCATCCACATTGACCCCGGCACCCTCGGCGTTGATCTTCTTGCCGTTGGGCACACGGCCCACCGCCACCAGCACCTTATCGTATGTCTGCGCTTTATCAGGCGCCTGCTTGCCCTCGAAGCTGACCTTGAGGCCGCTCTTCTGAGCCTGGATATCAGTCACCTTGGTGCCCAGCATGATGTTCCTGTAACGCTGCTTGATGCGCTTGTGCAGGGGGCGTACAAGATCGGGATCGCAGCCGGGGATCAGACTCTCCTGCAGCTCGACCACATCGATTGCACTGCCCAGTGTGCTGTAGACCGTGGCCATCTCGAGACCGATAATGCCGCCGCCCACCACCAGCATGCGTTTGGGAATATCCTCCAATGCCAGAGCTCCGGTGGAATCGATCAGGCGCGGGTCGTCATTGGGAAAACCGGGGATCTGCACCGGACTGGAACCGCAAGCGATGATGGCATCGTTAAAGGCGATGGAGAGGTTGCCATCGGCGGTCTTGACGCCAATGCGGTTGGGCGATTCGAAGCGGGCCAGGCCATACACCACCTCCACCTTGCGCTGTTTAGCCAACTGCAAAAGCCCGCCGGTAAGTCGCTGCACTACCTTATCCTTGCCGGCGCGCAACTTGTCCAAATCGATTTTAGGCTTACCAAAACTGATCCCCAGTTCGGCCATCTCAGCCGCTTCGTTGATCACATCCGCCGCATGCAGCAGCGCCTTGGAGGGAATGCAGCCGACGTTGAGACAGACCCCACCCAAGGCGCCGTAGCGCTCGATCAAAATTACCCGTTTGCCAAGATCGGCGGCACGGAAGGCTGCGGTGTAGCCACCTGGCCCGGCACCCAGCACCACCAGGTCGGCCTGCTTGTCGGCCGTCCCCTTGACTGCGTCGGATACCGGCGCCTTGGTGGGAGCCGGCGTCTCATCCGTCGAGGCCCCAGCTGCCAGTTCTAGCTGTAGAATCGGCCCGCCCTTGGATATCTTCTCACCCGCCTTGACCAGCATTTTCTTGACCACGCCCGCATGGGGTGACGGGATATCCATGGTCGCCTTGTCACTCTCAAGCGTGATGATAGAGTCTTCCGGTTCCACCCTGTCGCCGGGAGCGACGAGGATTTCGATAATGTCGACCTGTTCGAAATCACCGATATCAGGCAGTGTTACCTCAACGATTTTGCTCATTCTTGTCCTCGATTGGTTCAATCATCTGGCCTTAATCGTCCAGTTCGTCAATAGTAGATTCTTATGGGTTATTGCATTCGCTTTATAGCATTTCTGCCAAACAAAGCGTAGCCATGCGGGGAGATTTAACCCGTTGTGATCTCATGGAAGTGCGGTATAAATAGGGGTTCGGTGGATATCAACCGGCCCGTCAGCTGGCGGCAGTGACTTTCAGATCCTTATCGAGCCACTCTTCAAGCTGCTTCACCGACATCGGTTTGGCGTAATAATAGCCTTGCAGCAGGTCGCACCCCTCGACAGTCAGAAACTCCATCTGTGCTTCATTTTCCACGCCTTCCGCAATCAGCCCAAGATTGAGGCTGTGTGCCATGGCGATGATGGTCTTCACCAACGAGACGCTGTCTTTGTCATTCGGCAGATCGCTGACAAAGGAGCGGTCGATCTTCAACATATCCACCGGGAAACGTTTGAGGTAACTGAGCGAGGAGTAGCCTGTGCCGAAGTCATCCACCGAGAGTTTCACCCCCAGGGCCTTGAAACGAGTCAGCCACTCCACCGACTCTTCCGTATCACGCATCAACAGGCTCTCGGTAATCTCCAGCGTGACCGACTGGGCATTGATGCCTGTCTCATCCAATACCTGGCGAAGAAACTCGGTTTCAAGCCCCAGCTCCCGCTGCCGGCTGGAGAGGTTGATGGCAATCGATAGTTGATCGCGTCCATGCTCCTGCCACAAGCCCAATTGGCGACAAGACTGCGAAACCACCCACTCACCAATCGGACCGATCAGGCCACAATCCTCGGCCAGTGGAATGAAGACATCCGGCGGCACGCGTCCCTTCTTCGGGTGGTTCCAACGCAGCAGCGCTTCCAGGCTGGTGACTTTGTTATTCTTCGCATCGATCACAGGTTGATAGTTAAGCTCCAGCTCATTGCGCTGTAGTGCCTGGCGCAAATCCTGCTCCAGCTGCTGCCGCTCGATGGTCTGACGCTGCATTGATGCGGTGAAGAACTGATAGTTGTTTCGTCCGCGCTCCTTGGCCTGATACATGGCCATGTCAGCATTACGCAACAGCGCGTCTGGCGTATTGGCATCGTCGGGATAGACAGTGATGCCGACACTTGCGCCTATATAGATTTCTCGTTCGTAAAGGGTAAATGAGCGTGTCACTTCGGCAATCACCTTTGAGGCCACCAGGGCGGCGGCATCCAGATCGATAACGTCCTGCATCAGGATGACGAACTCATCGCCACCGAAGCGGGCCACTGTATCCGCCTCGCGCACAGATTTGCGAATACGTTCGGCCACAAGTTGCAGTAGCTCGTCGCCCATCACATGGCCAAAGGTGTCATTGACTACCTTGAACTGATCCAGGTCGATAAACAGCAGCGCCAGCTTCCAGTTCTCCCGGTTGGCGGAGAGGATCGCTTGCGACAGGCGGTCGCTCAGCAGTGAGCGGTTGGGCAGCCCGGTGAGGGCATCAAAATTCGCCTGATAGCGGATCTTCTCTTCATCCTGCTTATGCTTGGTGATATCTGAGAACACCGCCACATACTCCTTGACGATGCCATCATCCCCTTTGATTGCGGCGATCGACAGCCACTCCGGAAAGACGCAGCCATCCTTGCGACGATTCCAGATCTCACCGCTCCAATAACCACTCTGTACCACAGCCGACCACAGTTGCTCATAGAAAGCATCGGTATGCCTGCCAGAGCTGAACATCGACGGTGAGCGGCCTACCACCTCTTCCGCTTCATAACCGGTAATCCGGCTGAAGGCGGGGTTCACTGTCTTGATCAGATTATCCGCATCCGTGACCATGATGCCTTCGGAGGTGGTATCGAAGACGGTGGCATTCATGCGCAGCTGATCTTCGGCCCGCTTCTGCGCGGTGACATCTTCCTTCACGGCGATAAAGTGGGTGATCTTGCCCGACTCGTCGCGAAGCGGCGAAATGGAAGCCGCCTCCCAGTAGATGCTGCCATCCTTACGCTTGTTATGGAAAGTGCCCCGCCACTCTTTACCGGCTAACAGGGTATTCCACATAGCCCGATATTCCTCGGACGTTTTGTCACCACTTTTGAGCATACGCGGGTTCTGCCCGATGGCCTCTTTGGCGCTATAGCCCGAGACCTCTTCGAATTTCGGATTGACATACTCGATGGTGCCCTCGGTGGAGGTGATGACAACCGATGCGGGACTCTGCTCCAGTGCCCGACCCAGCTTACGCAGATCAGCCTCGCTGCGTTTGGAATCGGTGATATCGGTGCGCACACAAACCATGCCGCCTTCGGATGTTGGATTGTTACTAGCCAGATACCAAGCACTCTCCTCGATATGCTCGAGGTATTGCCCCTGCGGATAGTCATGCTCTAGCGGCTGCCCTTCGGTTTCCAGGGACTTAATACGATCGCCGGTCACGGACTTAAGCGTCTGCAAGGTCACACCTTCCTGCAACCAATCCTTTAGCCAGGGATAGAACTCGGCATACTGATGATTGAACAGCACCATTCGCCCATCCTTATCGAATAGGGCAAACGCCTCGGAGAGATTATTGACCGCGTCACGCAACCTGTTCCAGGAGCGATGGACTGCAAAATGGGCCTGCTGCAGGCTACGAATCAGAATCCACAGACCGATAATCAGCGCCACCACCGAGACGGTGAGGAACAGGATCATGGTCTGTTTGTTGCGATTCTCGCTCACCCGATGCATCTCATAATCATTGTGCAGCCGCTCGAATCTATCTTGTGTCGGTATACTCAGGAAATGCCGCTTCAACTCTCCCAGCTTGGCCAGATCATTCAGATTCGCCTTAATGTGAAACAGCATGCTGTCGAGCGCCTTCTGCTTGTCTGAATTTGCGTGTCGAATACGCTCCAGCTGTTCGACCCCCCGCCGGATCGATATCAATTGGCTGTCGGAATAGAACAGATCGAACACATAGAGTTGGTTCAACAGCTCCATGACTTGCAGATAGATCGCGGAGTCCATCTCCTTCAAAGATTCCGCCGCAACCGGCAGATAGAGTATGCCGTTGCGTACCACTGCAGCCTGGAACTTTATCCTTTCCAAGACTTCCAGCTTTTCTCCCATCGCCTGCCAATACTGCTCAACCGCATCAGCCAGTTTGCTGTATTTGTCTTGCCCCGGCACCCGCATCTCAATCTCCAATTCATGCAGACGGCTGGTGGTCGTTACCAGGGTGTCGTAGTGAGCCAGCAAAAACGCGATGATACGCAATACATCCCTGTCAAGACGGGCGTCCAGCTCCTTCAGTTCGATCAACTCGCTGGAGACCGTTGCGTGCTCATACGAATCATCATTCCAAAATATGCCGATCAGCATCGCCAGCGCAACACTGAGAATTATCAGCAACAGGCGGCGATTGGAGCTCACTGATCTACCCAAGGTCATGGCTTCAACCTGCGATGCTCCCCGACCAGGGAGCGGAGGAAGGCGACAATCGCGTCGATTTCATCTGGTGGTATTTCTCGTCCCAGCTGATAGTGCCCCATGATCCGCACCGCTTCAGAGAGCGATTTAACGGATCCATCATGAAAATAGGGCGAGTTGATTGCCGCCAGACGCAGGCTGGGCACCTTGAAGAAGTGCTTATCCTCCGCCTTTTTCGTGACATTGAAGCGACCTAAATCCGCCTCGGTGATTTTGCGACCACGATCCGCAAAATAGTCCCCCATGGCGCCCATGTAGGCAAACAGATTGCCGCCGACGTTGCGGCCCTGGTGGCAACTGATACAGCCATAGCTCTTGAAAAGTTCATACCCTCTCAGCTGGAAGGCGTTGATCGCATCATTGTCGCCGCGCAGCCAGCGATCGAAAGGGGAATTGACGGTCACCAGTGAGCGTTCGAACTCGGCAATGGCCTTGACAATGGCTTGCTGCGAAATCCCCTCCGCAAAAAGCTCTGCGAAGGCATCCACCATTTCCGGATCGGCCCGCAGCTTATTCAGCACCTCCGGCCACTTCGAGGCCATCTCCATGGGATTTTGCACCGGACCTGCCGCCTGCTGTTCCAAGGTATCTGCTCTGCCATCCCAGAACTGGACGAAGTTGAAGCTGCTGTTATAGACAGTCGGGGCCTTGATACTCCCTTTCGCCCCACCGACGCCAACCGATCTGGGCAGCCGGTCCGTACCACCCGTGGAGAGCTGGTGGCAGCTTGCGCAGCTGATGCTGTTATCTTGTGACAGTCGCGTGCTGTGAAACAACCGGTCGCCCAGGGCTACCAACTTGAAATTCAACTCCTGCTCGAGCGGCAGGGGTAGAATTGCCTCATTCTTGGCATCGGCCCCGCAGCGACCGACAGAAATGAAAGACAATATCAATAATATTAATAAGTTACGCATCCGGCAAAAACGCACATTCTGGAATCACTGATGGTGAAAAGAAGCGAGTCTTCCCTGTCCCGCAAACTCTGCGTATGACTTAGACACAAAAACCCCCATTCCTCAGGAATTTATCGGCCCCAAGCAGTGTAACTTTAAAGCTTAGTGGGAGATGTTGCTGAGCAACAGATGCGAATGCTATCTATTTGATCTGGATCTAGAAAATGGATCCACTTATGAATCCCGCATAGGCCACCGTATAGCCTGAACTCATGAATTCACAATTCATCACAGACGCGCCTCCCCCGGCCCAAGCGGGAGGCACGCTGGATAGCTCAGAGTAGCAAACGACGGATGTCGCCGAGTAAAGCGGATAGCAGGCTGGTAAAGCGGGCCCCGTCAGCCCCGTCGATCACCCGATGGTCGTAGGAGAGTGAGAGCGGCAGCATCAAGCGGGGTTGGAAGGCACTGCCGTCCCATACCGGTTTCATAGCGCTGCGGGAGACACCCAGGATCGCCACCTCAGGCGCATTCACAATGGGTGTGAAAGCCGTACCGCCAATGCCACCCAGACTGGAGATGGAGAAACACCCCCCTTGCATGTCACCGGGAGCCAGTTTGCCATCCCTTGCCTTGGCGCTGAGGGTCATCAACTCCCGTGCCAGGTCGAATATCCCTTTGTGATCCACATCGCGAACTACCGGCACCATCAGCCCGTTTGGGGTATCGACGGCAATGCCGATGTGCACGTAGCGGCGGTAAATAAGACCCTCGCCCTCTGGTGTCAGGGCGGCGTTGAATATCGGCATCTGTTTCAGTGCCGCGGCCACCGCCTTCATCAGGAAGGGCATGAAGGTGAGTTTTACCTCCTGACTCTCCGCCGCAGACTTCTGCCCCTTACGGAAATCCTCAAGCTCGGTGATGTCCGCCTCGTCGAATTGGGTGACATGGGGCACGCTCAACCAGCAACGATGGAGATGGGCGCCGCTGATCTTTTTGATTCGATTGATCGGCTGGGTTTCGATCTCACCGAATTTTGCATAGTCGACCTCGGGCCCGGCGAGCAGATCGAGGAGGGAAGAGGTTGTGCGGGCTGTCTGGCCACCCTGCAGCGAGCGTTTGACAAAATTCAGAACATCATCCCGGGTGGCACGGCCCTTGGGGCCACTGCCATTGACCAATTGCAGATCGACACCCAACTCCCGGGCAAACCGACGAACGCTGGGACTGGCATGAGGCGTCTTGCTCTGAATCGCGGTTTGCGCAACCGGAACGGGTGGAATCAACACTTCCTTGTCACCGGGTCGGCGCACAGGCTCAGCGGTGGCCTCGCTTGCGGCTGGGGCTGGTGCCTGCACCGATTCGACCTCTTCCGCAGCGGGTGCGAGCACCTCACGACTCGGTGTTTCGTCGGCGACGGTTTCGCCGCGGATCTCCAGGCTGAGGAGCTTTGCACCTTCGCTGATCCGGTCACCCACCTTTACTGCCAACGTCTTGACAATGCCTGCATGGGGAGAGGGAATCTCCATGGTTGCCTTGTCGCTCTCCAACGTTAGTAGCGAATCCTCGACGGCCACCTCGTCACCCTCGGAAACCAGTATCTCAATGATCTCGACCGATTCGAAATCACCGATATCAGGCAACAGCACATCTGTTGTTTTTCCCACGTCTATTCCTCTTCTGCCATTTCGGCATCAAACTCGTATATGTCGGTCGCCCCGGCAGGTTATGCCGCAGGCGTATGACTCCTGAAAGCTGCGCAACAGAGCGCTTCAGACCTTGGTCGGATTCGGCTTATCAGGATCGATCTTGTACTTTTTCATCGCCTGGGTAACCACCTCAGGCTTGATGGAACCCTCGTCGGCCAGCGCCTTCAAGGCTGCGATTGCCACGTAGTAGCGATTCACTTCGAAGAACTTGCGCAACTGGCTGCGCATGTCGCTGCGTCCAAAGCCGTCAGTGCCCAACACACTGTAAGACGCCTGCAGGTAGGGCCGGATCTGCTCGGCATAACTGCGCATGTAGTCGGTGGCTGCGATGATCGGGCCTTTTCGATCACCCAGTTGATCCGCCACATAACTGGTGCGCGGCTTATCTTCCGGATGTAGCATGTTCCAACGCTCCACATCCTGACCGTCGCGTCTCAGCTCATTGAAACTGGTGACACTCCACACATCGGCGGTTACCTTGAAATCCTGCTCCAGCAATTCCGCGGCTGCGCTCACCTCACGCAGGATGGTGCCGCTACCCAGCAGTTGCACATGCAATTTTCGCTTACCGCCCTGCTGCAGCGGATAGAGGCCACGAACGATGCCCTCCTCGATCCCATCCGGCATAGCCGGTTGCAGATAGTTCTCGTTCATCACGGTGATGTAGTAGAAGACGCTCTCTTGCTCCTGATACATCCGACGCATACCGTCCTGTACGATCACCGCCAGCTCATAGGCGAATGCCGGATCGTAGGAGACGCAATTGGGAATGGTCGCCGCCAACAGATGGCTGTGGCCGTCCTGGTGCTGCAGCCCCTCGCCGGCCAGGGTAGTACGACCGGCGGTGCCGCCGATGAGGAATCCCCGTGCCTGCATGTCACCCGCCGCCCAGGCAAGATCGCCAATGCGCTGAAAACCGAACATGGAGTAGTAGATATAGAAGGGGATCATGTTGATCCCGTGGTTGCTGTAGGCGGTAGCCGCAGCGACCCATGAGGACATGGCTCCCGCCTCGTTGATGCCCTCCTGCAGAATCTGCCCCTTCTTGTCCTCGCGATAGAACATCACCTGATCGGCATCCACCGGCTCATAGAGCTGCCCCACCGAGGAGTAGATGCCAAGCTGTCGGAACATCCCTTCCATGCCGAAGGTGCGTGCTTCATCAGGCACGATCGGTACGATCTGCTTGCCGAGCTTCTTATCACGGATGAGGATATTGAGCATACGCACGAAGGCCATGGTGGTTGATTGTTCGCGATCACCGCTACCCTCAAGCAGGACCTTGAAATCCTCCAGCGGTGGCACCTGCAGCGACCCCACCTTGGTCCGCCGTTGCGGCAGATAGCCGCCGAGTGCCTGGCGTCGCTGGTGCATGTACTTCATCTCTTCGCTGTCCGCCGGTGGCTTATAAAAGGGGGCAGCGCCGATCTGATCATCAGAGATCGGGATATTGAATCGATCCCGGAAGGCCTTCAGCGAAGCTTCCCCCATCTTCTTCTGCGAATGAGTTATGTTCTGTCCCTCGCCGGCGACCCCCATGCCATAGCCCTTGACCGTCTTGGCCAGGATCACCGTGGGCTGTCCCTTGTGACTCACCGCTTCGGCATAGGCGGCATAGACCTTGTGTGGATCGTGACCGCCTCGGTTGAGACGCCAGATATCCTCGTCGGTCATGTTGGCCACCATCTCCTCCAGCTCGGGATACTTACCGAAGAAGTGTTCGCGGGTATAGGCACCGCCCTTGGCCTTGTAGGCCTGATAATCGCCATCCACGCACTCTTCCATGCGTTTTAACAGCGTGCCGTTTTTATCCCGGGCAAACAGCGGATCCCAATACCCACCCCAGATCACTTTGATCACATTCCAGCCAGCGCCACGGAATACAGCCTCCAACTCCTGAATGATCTTACCGTTGCCGCGTACCGGACCGTCCAGCCGCTGCAGGTTGCAGTTGATGACAAACACCAGATTGTCCAGCCGCTCTCGGCCGGCCAGGGAGATCGCACCCAGTGCCTCCGGCTCATCCATCTCACCGTCACCGCAGAAGGCCCAGACCTTGCGCTCATCAGTGTTCAGCACGCCCCGGTCATGCAGGTAGCGCATGAAGCGAGCCTGATAGATGGCCATCAGTGGCCCCAACCCCATGGAGACCGTGGGAAACTGCCAGAAACCGGGCATCAGCCAGGGATGCGGATATGACGAAAGACCATTGCCATCGACTTCCTGCCGAAAATTGTAGAGCTGATCTTCAGACAGTCGCCCTTCCAGAAATGCCCGGGCATAGACACCTGGCGCCGAGTGGCCCTGGAAGAAGATCAGGTCACCATCCCGCTCCTGGGTCGGCGCATGGAAGAAGTGATTGAAGCCTACATCGAACAGGGTGGCACCGGAGGCGAAGCTGGAGATATGTCCGCCCAATTCGGTGGAAATCCGGTTTGCCTGTACCACCATGGCCATTGCATTCCAGCGGATAAAGGAGCGGATTCGGCGCTCCATGGCGCGATCACCGGGGAATCGCTGTTGCTGAGTCACCGGTATGGTGTTCACATAGGCGGTGTTGGCGCTGAACGGCAGATAGGCGCCGGAACGGCGAGCCTTGTCGACCATCCGTTCGATGAGAAAATGGGCACGATCGACACCCTCGTTCTCAAGCACCGCCTCCAGTGCTTCCAACCACTCCTGAGTCTCTTGTGGGTCGATATCGGGTCTTAGCGGCATCTTGTATCTCTAGTTAATTCGTCGAATGTTCCAGATTTCCACTGTCGGCACGTTACACAGACAGCTCGTCACCCCCGGCAAAAACCGCAGGCGCTATTTGTAAATCCAATAGTATGAATTGATCGGCGTAATATACAGGAAGATTATTTTGATTTCAGCGCTAATAAATAGTGTTTTCAATCAATTGGCGGTCAGGCGTAGAAAACAGGCCAGCTCTGGTTTTGCTGACTTTTTTAGATCAGGCATAAAAAAAGGCGCCCCCAGCCAGGCCGGGAACACCTTTTTTGCCTTTTTTACCGGACGCTAGATATTAGATATCCTGGCGAGCGGGAATGGCCGGCATCTCGAATGGCTTGCGTTGCATGGAAACTTTGCGACGCGCTTCCATCTGCTTCTCGATCTCAGCGCGACGCGCCTCCATCTCCTTGATCATCTCGTCACGACGCGCCTTGGACTCTTGCATACGCTTGACGAAGGACTCCGGCAGTTCGGGCCGGGCCGGCGGCATGTTGTCGAAACGGGATTGCATCGCCTGGCGCTGCTCCTGCATCGCTTTCATCCGGGCCTCCATGACGGTAGCCGGATCGGTATTGAACTGCTTTGCGTATTCACGCTGGGCGGTAACGGCCTCTTCAAAAGCCTTCTGCTGCTGCTCGGCAAACACCTTCTGCTGTTCTGTCAGCGCAGCCTGCTGCTCTTCAGTCAGTACCGGCGCGGGATAAGGCGCATAGCCATAGTAGGGGTAATCGTAGCCATAACCACGACCGTAGCCACGGCCATAACCGTCACCACGTGCATGCATGTTGAAGGAGAAATCGAAATCTCCAGCGCCGAAAGTATCGCCGAAGAAATCATCGTCCCAGTTGTTGCCCCACCAAGCGTTGGCACTTGCGGAAGCCGCCACCATCGCGACGGCAGCGGTAATAAGAGAAATCTTTTTCATGATTGTGTACCCGGAAAGCTTGTATTTTGATCAGTACTTCTTATTTGTTTGGCACGTCCTTGTGCATATTCCCTTGCGCTAGCAGCTTGCCTTATTGAGCCGGTGCGGCCGGTGCAGCGGGCGCGGCCGGAGCACCGTAGGGAGCACCATAAGGAGCGCCGTAGGGAACACCATAAGGAGCGCCATAACCATAAGGAGCACCATAGCCGTATGGACCATAGCCGTAATAATCACGGTAGTAGTTGTTGCCACGGCCATAACCGGAACCGCGAGCATTGCCGCTCATACCGAAGCTGAAATCACCAGAGCCGTCGCCCCAGCCATCGCCGAGCCAGTCATTGCCATATCCACGATTGTAGCCAGGACCACCCCACCATGCGGAAGCGGATGCGGAAGCGGCGATAAGCGCAGCGGCTGCAGCCGCCTTAATGATGTTTTTCATTATTCACTCTCCTCGAGATAGAATGCATGTAATTGCAGTTATATTTGAGAAAGCGAGGTACAGCGAAGCTTTCGAGATGAAGAATATTAGTATTTTCTTACTTTAACAAATTGCAATTTCCGATCGCTCGGTTTGCATAAATAGCATTTGCCTAATAAACACCAGAGATAGCTATCAGTTCCCGGATCACTCATGCGTCTGACCCTCACCCGTCCCGATGACTGGCACCTTCACCTACGCGACGATGCCGCCTTGGCGTCTGTCGTGGCCCATAGTGCGCAACGCTTTGCGCGTGCCATCGTCATGCCGAACCTAAAGCCCCCTGTCACCACCACCGCGCTCGCCCTCGGCTACCGTCAGAGAATCCTCGATGCCTTGCCCTCGGGATCCCGTTTCGATCCCATGATGACCCTCTACCTGACAGATCTGCTGACTCCACAGGAGATTGCCACCGCCAGCGAGAGCGGCATCGTCAAAGGGATCAAGCTCTACCCGGCTGGCGCCACCACCAACTCGGATGCCGGTGTGAAGGATATCCGCCAACGCTATCCGGTACTGGAGGCCATGCAACGGGAAGGCATGCCACTACTGATACATGCGGAAGTGACCGATCCTGAGGTGGATATCTTCGACCGGGAACGCACCTTTATCGATCGGCATATGGTTTCATTGGCGAAGGATTTTCCAGAGCTGCGTATCGTCTTCGAACATGTGACCACGGCTGATGCGGTGGATTTCGTCCGCAGTTCGGGCGGGCGACTGGCGGCTACCATCACCCCACAGCATTTGCTCTATAACCGCAATGCCATGCTGGTCGGCGGGATCCGCCCCCATCTCTACTGCCTGCCGATACTCAAGCGCAGTTCACATCAAGTCGCCCTGTTGCAGGCAGCCACCAGCGGTGATCCCCGATTCTTCCTCGGCACCGACAGCGCACCTCATGCGCAGAAGGCCAAGGAATCAGCTTGTGGTTGCGCAGGCTGTTACAGCGCACACGCAGCGATCGAACTCTATGCAGAGGCCTTCGATCAGGCTGGCGCTTTGGATAAACTGGAGGGATTCGCCAGTTTCTTCGGACCCGACTTCTATGGCTTGCCGAGAAACCAGGAGCAGATCACGCTGGAGAAAAAGACCTGGACGGTTCCGACCAGCTACCCCTTTGGCGAAGGAGCTGTAGTGCCTCTCGCCGCCGGGGAAA
>JBNKOL010000019.1:0-25020 GCA_050294655.1 Sedimenticolaceae bacterium | reverse complement strand
CCTGCGTTGCAGTTCTTGACAAGGGCTTGCCATTGCCTGCGAACTGCGCCTTGTACCCCAAGGGCACTTCCTTCGGGGCGTCTTGGGAAATTTGGGGGCTTCTGATTTCCTGCTGCAGTATAGGACACTACACTAGGGCCTGGACCACTGGCAATTCGATCATGCCCCGGGAGCCGCTCTGCCGCTGACAGCCAACATCGTCTGCGTCAAGCTGGCTGCCAAGCTGGTGTTTCTGGTCAAGGGCATTCGTCCGCACCTGGACCGAGAAAGCCAAGGCCAAACGGCGATGACCCTCTAGCTTCTCCTATGGATTTTGACCCTGATGTATCTGGCGCTGGCGATTCTCGCCCGGAGATTTCTCACGTTTGCTGAGGGAACATTTGATCAATTCATGAATCGGTGTGCAGCGGCCGAAACGCTCCTGCGCTGCCCCAAATACTCTAAATAGCCAAAGCTTCGCAATAACCAGCTATAACGTGCACTTTTCGTCTTGTTCCAGAGCATTTCTGCTCACTACATGCTCGATCGAGAATTAGTCAGAGGTTCTTACATCCAGCACGCCCTTCAGCTTTTCTCTGATTAGATTTCCGCTCGAGCCTGAGCCTCCAATTGTTTTGCTAGACCCATCGGCAAATCCAGCGCTTCAGCCAGATTATCCAGATAGATACGCTCACACATTTGATCCGGGTCGATTACCAGATACGAGGCCAGGTAAAGCTCAGATTTTTGTGTTATATCACTCACGCCACTGGCGATATCCTGCACTGAGATATCCATCCGTATCAGATCGAACACCAGACCCTTCATTTCAGCTGTAAATTCCATTTTTTTAATGGCATCGTAAATTCTATCTTGCTCTTCAGCATCAATATTCCCATCGGCTTTAGCCACGGCAATCATAGCCTTAATCAAGGTCACTTCAAATACCGGCTGTTGATCTTCAGCTGGACCAATCTTGCTTGCATCGGGTACAGCCTGATCACTACCAGCGATATCGACATTTTTTTGATGTCGAGCCATTTTGTTGCCAGTTTTTAATTGCCTGATAAGCAATTCCACCTAGGGCCTGTTAACACTAATCCAATACGCCCTGTTGGGCCTGAAAAAGCGCCAATCAAGGCGCGAGGAGCGAAGTTTGGTTATTCCAAATGAGCGACAAGCAACGCCGAGTGGCGCTTGTTCAGGCTCAAGCCGAAGGGCTGTGGCTGTTTTTGCGCCCAGCGGCGTTATCATTCGCTCATGTAGCCGGCTACACCATGCTCATTCTGCATTGCTGGTCGCAAAAACAGCCACAGCAGGGCGTATTGGATTAGTGTTAACAGGCCCTAGCAGCGTGGCCCCGCCATAGGTCACGACTTTACTGGCAAATTTGCGTCCGGTTTTGCTGCCAATCAATAAAGCGATAATACCACCGGCTGCCGCGCCGCCAGCAAAGCCATCTGGCAAGCGGCTTGAAACCTGGCTAAAAACATCACCAAATCCAGGCTGTTTGGCCTGCACTGGCGAATTCGACGATGGGGTTTGTGTCCCAAGAAATTGATTTAACAAGCGATGACTATCCATGTCTTTTCGAAATCTCAATTAAGGACAGATAGCTCTGTTCCAGAAGCGGAAGGTTAACATGCGTAGCTTAAATGAAACTGAAAACGGAGCATTTCCGGCCCTAATGATGGAATTCAACGGAGAGCATCAGCGAACAGGGCGAAGGGATTGTAGCAGCGCTATTCAGAGACAGTGTATCTTTCATGATGCGGGGTATTTATGCTTCGATCAATCCAGAGAATCCATCAAGCAAGTCGCGGACTGAGATCCTAACGCGAAAAACAGGTCGCTTTCGTTTTGCCGATTATTGCAATAGCAGGTAATTAGGAACAAAAAGCGATCTTGTGGTGCGCCGTAATTCGATGCAGTATGGTCGACAATCTGTTTTTCCCAAGTTATGTCAGCATCTTCCTGATGAAAGTGAAGTGATGATGAGAAGTGAGTAGTGATGAACATATTGAGAAACTCCTTAATTATTTCAGTTTCATTTCAGTTTCATTTCAGTATATTCACAATATTGCTATACCAAAAGATAACTAACGAGGAGTAATCATGTATAGAAAATATACTGGAATTGCAGCACTAATATTTGCATTACCATTCTACGCTCATGCCGATGCGGTTTCAGAACTGGAAGTTGAATATCAAGCCAAAGGCGCAAGCAACTTCAGCGCAACCAAGGGAGAGGCGTTGTGGAACTCAACGTTTATCGATCCCAAGAAAGGTGACAAGCGAAGCTGCACCTCTTGCCACACCACCGACCTGAAGCAACCTGGCAAGCATGCGAAAACCGGCAAGGTTATTCAACCGATGGCGCCATCAATTAATCCTGAGCGACTTACCGAAGCGAAAAAAATCAGGAAGTGGTTTACCCGAAACTGCAAGTGGACAATAGGACGTGAATGTACCGACCAGGAAAAAGGTGACGTTCTTGCCTTTTTAAAGAACCTTTAATCAGCTTATTTATATATTGGCAGGCATATCATGAAACAAAATTTTTTACCAACTTCCATGCTATTGTTATCGGTCGCGACACTGGCAATGAGTGGCGCATCATTCGGTAGTGAAGATCAGCAGGGTTTCTTCAATCGCATGTTTGGCACAGGCAAAGCACCGGGTGTTGCACCAGTTGAAAACTCGCAATATCTGGAAGAGTGCGGAAGTTGCCACTTTCCCTATCAACCTGGTCTGTTACCAGCACGCTCCTGGAAAAAGTTAATGACCGGACTTGAGGATCACTTTGGCGAGAACGCGGAACTTCCGGAAGAGGATAGCAAAACCCTCACCTACTATATAGTGAAAAACGCGGCTGATCATGCCAATTACAAGCGATCAAAAAAAATCATGAGGTCTCTGCATCCTGATGAAGCACCGATCAGGGTTAGTGAAACACCTTATTTCATCGCGAAACATAAAGAACTCTCACGCAACAAGGTGCAGGGCAATCCCAAGGTAGGATCTATCAGTAAGTGCAACGCTTGTCATACAAAGGCAGAGACGGGCTCTTATAGCGAATCACAAATCTTCATACCTGGCTTTGGCGGCTGGGAAGAGAGAGATTAAGAGGCAATATAAGCCAACCTGATCCCCATAAGCCTCAGACATTCGTAACAGATCGTATGCCATAAGCGGAACAGAAAGTACGAAAAACAAAGTAATTGTTCAATCATGTCTGGCATACAAAAGCAGCGGTTGTTATATTCGAAGTCAACAAGATATCATGGTACATGTTTAGCTCGAAACGAGGGTACAGTCCCGCACCCTATCCGACTGAATGATGATGATATGAATATTACTATTGCGCTTTTATACGTCGTTCTGATCAGTAAGCCCCGTGTATGTGACGCAGTAGAACCAGCTACCTATCAGGATAGGTGAATGATTCTACTGCGCCGATTTGATAGTGCAAATCAATGCATCTACTTATTTCGTTTTATTGTATCTTCCATACAAATCGCAGCTCCTCCCATATTCACTTCGATCATCCGTGAGCGTCTTTAAGAAAGCTACGATTGCATCCTCCTCTTCATCGGACAGACCAAGATTACCGATCAATCTGCGATTGACGTTCTCAGAAACTTCCGGCGCAGGCCAGCAATCCGCAGCAAGGGCCTCCGCTTCCGTGTAGAGTCCTGGGCAGGCGCTTTTCACATCACGTGTATTAATGAAGTGCACTATTCCCTTGAGGGTTTTAAAATAGCCGTTATGAGTGTATGCCTTGACGGAATCCGCAGTCGGCCTCTTATCCACGTTACGCAGAGTCGGCACTTTCATCTTGCCCATCTCAGGTTCATACACATCCGCTGACTCGCCCCGCTTCATGAGATAGGCGCCAAGCCCCAGATCCACATAGGACGGATCGGCGATAAGCGCCGAATTCTCCGGATTCTGCGGTACGCCGAGGTTTTCATATGAAAAGTTGGTAAAAGCCGCATAAGGGCCACGAATTACATGGCAACTTGTGCAATTACCTTTGCCTTTAAACAGCTCAAACCCCCTTTGCTCCTGACTTGTAAACCTGACTCCATGACGCTTTCTGGCATCGTACTTCGAACTGAACTGGTTGACTTCGGAGGAGTCCTCGTAAGCAGCAATGGATATCGCAATGTTGTCGTATTCCACCTCTACTTTGGCCCTCTCATCAGGGGTTAACGGGATCATCATACCCTCCTGCTCACAAAGTTCGTCCGTGTGAGCGGGGAAACTGATGGTTGAGATGTTGTCTCCCCATACCGACTTGTACAGCTGTGCATAGGTTGCCATGGAAACGCGATAGACCACGCAGGCTGAATCAGGTAGTCCCTGTTCCGCAGGATTCAGGAAGGGACCCTGTGCCTGATCCGCCGCCGGGTTTCCCAGCCTTTCCCCGGTTGCACGGCCGTCCCAGAAATTTCCCCCGACAAAATGCCCGCTGCCTCTTTTCGAAAAGTGAAAGATTGGGCTCAGTGTGGCATATGCTGAGCTTGGCGGTTTGCGGTTACCAAAGCGGCCGATGATCGAACCTTCGTATACCGCACCGGTGGCGTTGGTTGTAGAATCCGGCCCCGTCCCACCCCACGCCAGATCGTGACAAGAGGCGCACGATTGATTGCGATCGATTGACAGGTTTGTGTCGTCGAAGATAAGCTCACCCAACTCTTCTATTGGCGTGTATGCCGATATACTTCTTTGCCCTGCCATGCTTGCCGAAGCGTAACCTACAAATAAAACAATTGGGCTTAGCAAAAACACTAACTTCCTTTTGATTTTTTTATCTTTTATCTTGGCCGTTTTCAGGTATATCCTTTTCACGTTCATCTCTCCTTAATAGTCTATCAAGTTTCATTGCATTAACGTTTGAGACATCTTTCACGACACAAATTATTAGTCGGATTTTATATCGTGAACTAAGATCACTAACAGGCGGGAACTGTCCTCAGTTGTTAGTGGCATCTGAAGTGTAGACTTGTATCGTAATATTTGAATAGCATCATCCTCATAGATTTCTTGTTTCGTTCTCTCCTTATCAAAAACCAAACAGGCTTATTGACATCCTGCAAAGCCTACTTTCCAGAAGAGCAAATATAAATATTTTCAGAACGATCCTTAAACGCACTTAAGATATCCCTTTTTTCCATATACCTACTGAATCGTAACTAACAAATATCGCTACGCTCGTACCTCCACATCCCGACGGTTCTACGTTGAGCAACCATTTGGAAATGACCGCCACAAGGCTGACTGGTGCGTGAAGCAGGGTAAGGCACTCTACAACAGATTATATTCAGGTAGTGGCAGCGCCAACCACATGCGGGTTAGCGCATCCGACAAACTCCGTCGAACAGTGTGATCAATGAGTGAAGAGCGTCAACAGTCGTTGTAACAGTGAATGCTTAAGAATCAGAATGCACTCGATTACCTGGCGGCAGTCATAACCTGATACTGGCAGCTCATGCTTCATGCCGTCGGAATCAACCGGAAGCACCCAAACTTTGCGCAATTTGTTTATGGGCGGCCATGTATCACTCTGGTTATATTCAAATAACGTGCGATATTTACTCAGTGAAATATTCGCAATCTCATCTAGATGATGATTTGATGTTTGGACAATCGAATTTTTTCGGTCCGAGGGCTACCCGATATCGGACATCATGTAGAACTTGCAGATCGGCTGTCAGTTACCGCTTTTAAATCACTGATGTTTTCCAGCGAATGCGTCATCGGCGTATTCAGTCCGATGCCAAGTTCGAGCGACAAGTCATATGCTGCCCGATTGATCAGGAACTCGGCCTCGATGAGCCGGTATGCGCTGTTGATACGATACGACAGTCTCCATACAACGGCGTGATCACCGTTTTCGACGATGCGTATGCGTGGTTGCCGCTCGACGTTGATCAAGTTACTGCTATCGGCAACCTGTTGCCAGACCTGAGTCAGAAATGACTCCATTTGCTCACCGCTAAAACCGTAACCGATCTTGAAATCGGCATAACAGTCGAGATTCCCATTCGAGTCGCTGGTCAGGATCTCGATTTTGCAGGCACGAAAACGCGAGTTTGGCAGTAGAATCTTATATTTTCTGCGCAGATCCTTGAACACTGTCTGTGTCAACGAAGTGCGCACCACCACCGCCAACAGATCAATCTCCTTGACCTGCACCACTGACCCCGGCTCAACGTCGTTGTTGTACAACAGAATCAACCCATTGATGTTATCGGGCGCCCAAACGTCCTTGGTTGAGTAGACGATCAACAGTATCGCGCCCAGTACCGAGGTGGTTTGCAGCCAGTTGGTCATATCCCAGGTATTGATGATGATGAGAAACGATATGACTGCAGCGATAACCCAACCAATTAAACCGATAACTTCTGACTGGTAGGTGTGAGAAAGCACTTCCTTGTCCGCAATCTCCCTCATGCGGCCATATCTTTTGAGCGCATGAAGTTGAAACAGATGCACCAGCAGATAGGCGCACAGCAGGGTCAGGCCCGTTAACGACAAAGGGCGGGCTTTGTCGGTAAAAAAGACCGCGAGAAAGTACAAAAGAAAGAGCGTGATGTTGACAGTGCGTAGCATCCACACAGAAGCGCCATGTCGCCGATCGGATGGATCGTAGCCAAACTTGGTCACCAGCTGTGACGACATCAGAAAAATCAGGGCGTTGATCGCCAGCACAATGTAGTCAAAGACGGAAAACACCGTGCTCAATTTATCCTGAAATGCATGACCAATACTGCTTATGAACTGTTCCACAGTCGACTCCTGACTACATGCTAACCGAGCCTTTGGTTACTGATCCGAAGGTATTCTTCAGCAGTGCCTTCATCTCACGCACGGCCTGGTCAAGACCAGTGAAGACCGCACGGCAGATGATGGCGTGGCCGATATTCAGCTCTGTAATCCCTTCGATACCGACAATGGCTTTTACATTGTGGTAGTCGAGTCCGTGTCCCGCGTTTACCTGCAGACCCAGTTGTCTACCGTGATCCACCGCTTTTACAATGCGCTCAAGTTCATTGCGGCGACTTCGATCATTGTGCGCGTCGGCATAGTGTCCGGTGTGGATCTCCACGACCGGCGCACCAGCATCCAGAGCCGCATCGAGCTGTTTCAGATCGGCATCAATGAAAAGCGAGACCCGAATACCGGCATCGGCCAGTTCGCCACAATAATCCTTCAAATAATCCAGATTGCCCGCCACGTCGAGACCGCCCTCGGTGGTCAGCTCCTCACGCTTTTCCGGCACCAGACAACAGTCATGGGGACGGAAGCGACTGGCGATGGCGGCCATCTCGGAAGTGGCGGCCATCTCCAGGTTCATGCGCGTTTGCAGAATTCCGGCCAACATCTCCACATCCCGGTCCTGAATGTGGCGCCGGTCCTCGCGCAGGTGCAGCGTGATCGCATCGGCGCCCGCCTGCTCCGCCACCAGCGCCGCCTGAATCGGATCGGGGTAGCGGGTACCTCGGGATTGGCGCAGTGTGGCCACATGGTCGATGTTGACACCAAGTAGTCGTTCGTTTTCCATGCTCAATTCAGTCCTCGTTGATTTACGATTGTTTATTGATCAGAAGCATGCCTGGGCGCTGAATGTCGCCTATCTTACCTTTGGGTGAGTCAGTCCCTGAAACAGTTCACGACTTTTCAGCGGTTTATCACCCAGGTAGAACGCCAGGATGCGGCGCAGCAGGCGCTTCGCCTCGCCCGCCGACTCTGAATCCAGTGCTTCTCTATTATGCAGGGATAGCAGTGTTCGTCCATGTATTAACTGTTCAGATGGGCCTGTAGCCCGGCTCATGGGACCCTGCTCGATCTCGAAATGGTACTGCTGATCGGGCCGTAGCGGCTCGCCGCTGTCGGCTGTCTGGTCAAGCAACAATGCATAACCCAGTTCGTGTAACAGAGTGACTTCGAAATGACGCAGACACTGGTCGGCGGATTCATTACCGGCGAGTCGGCCCAGGGTATCCAGGTAGTGGACATAGAGCCTGGGATAGGGATCTCTGCGCTCCAGCAGCCGCATCAGCAGTTCATTCAGATAGAACCCGCAATAGAGCCGCTCTCCGGACAGCGCATAGGCTCGGCCTTCCGGTTCCACCTGCAGCAGCTGTCTGACCTCCCCGCGGCCACGAAGTGATACCAGCAGCGGTGTAAAGGGTTGCAACAGAGCGGCACGGTTCGTACGGCCCGATTTCGCCCCGCGGGCGATTGCGGGCACCCGGCCTTCACTCGGGGTAATGAGTTCAAGCAACAGACTTGTATTGCGGTAGTCGCGCCGGTGCAGGACACAGGCGGGTACCAGTGTATCTGTGTTCACACACTAGGCCCTAACACGAATCCAAAAGGCTCCGCCGGGCCACGCGTGGGGCGACATCATGGACACCGACAATCAGTCGCCGTAGCCCAATCTCACCAGGGCCGCCTCGTCGCTGGACCAACTCTTTTTGACCTTGACCCATATCTCAAGGTGCACCTTGGTATCGAAAAACTTTTCCATCGATTTTCTGGCCTGGGTCGCCATCTCCTTCAGCGCCAGACCATCCTTACCGATGATGATCCCTTTCTGTCCCGGTTTTTCCACCCAGATAACCCCATGAATCCGGTAGCGCCCCTCCAACTCTTCGAACTTCTCTATCTCGACCGAGGTGGCATAGGGCAGCTCTTTGGCATAGCGGCGTGTGATCTGCTCACGAATCATCTCGGCGGCGAAGAATTTCTCCGGGCGATCGGTCAACTGGTCATCGGGGAAGAGCTTTTTACCCGCTGGTAATGCCTGTAAAACCTGGGCCTCAAGCTCTGGCAAATACTTACCGTTTTTTGCCGAGAGAGGAATGATCTCCCGAAATGGATGCCGTGCCGCCATTTCTGCGAGATATGGCAGCAGGGTCTCCTTCTGTTTGACCATGTCCACCTTGTTGACGGCGAGAATCACCGGTACTTCCGCTTGTTGCAAATGAGCCAGCACCTTCTCATCCTCCCGCGTCCAGCGCAACGCCTCGACCACGAAGATCAACAGATCCACATCGCTGAGTACGCTACGGGCAGTCCGGTTGAGATAGCGATTCATGGCGTTGTCGGAGCGATCATGAATACCTGGCGTATCCACATAGACCACTTGCCCGTCATCGAAGCTTTTGATGCCGAGTATGGCATGACGCGTGGTCTGCGCCTTGTGTGAAGTGATGGCCAGCTTAATACCGAGAATTCGGTTGAGCAGAGTCGACTTGCCCACATTGGGACGACCGACGATAGCCACATATCCGCAATGCGGAATCGTTTCATTCATTGTTCAATCTACTCAATAGACGGGCCGCCGCGTCCTGTTCTGCCTTACGACGGCTGGAACCGGAACCCTGTACCTCGGATCGCAGTTCAGCCACACTGCAGAGGACATGAAAGGTTTGCTGGTGAGGATCGCCGCTGATCTCGGTCACCTGGTAGGTGGGCAGCCCCATTTTTTTCGCCTGCAGCATTTCTTGCAGGCGGGTTTTCGGATCTTTCTGATGATCTTCGAGATTCAGTGCCTCGATGCGGGCAGCGAAGACAGTCAAAATCACCTCGCGGGTCGCCGTATACCCTCCATCCAGATAGATGGCGGCAAAGATCGCTTCAACTCCGTCCGCCAGGATCGATGCCCGTGCATGGCCACCGCTACGCAGTTCGCCGGGTCCCAAATTGAGGTAAGCGCCAAGATCGAATTCACGGGCGATTTTGGCCAGTGTGTCCTTCTTGACCAAAGACGAACGCAGACGGCTCAACTGTCCCTCGCTGGCCTCCGGAAAACGGTGATAGAGGGCATCGGCCACGATAAAGCCCAGGATGGCGTCACCCAAGTATTCCAATCGTTCGTTATTGTTTCCGCCAACACTGCGGTGAGTGAGCGCCTGTTCGATCAGATCCTGATTGGCAAATCGATAACTCAGTTGCCTGCAAAGTTTATCGATGTCCGGTTTCAATTCGAGATCAGCTCGATCTTATCTTCAAAGTCCATTACCAAAGAGAGGTTGCCGACGACACTACGGCGCTCTTCATATTTTATGGTGATCGTGGTGATGCCACCGGCGCGTTTGATCGTAACTTCGTCTTTAGTGAGATCATAGATACTGTTCATGTCCAGACGGCGAAATAGCATCTTACGGATCTCGGTAACGGGTTTGCGGCTGATCAACGGCTCGTTTTTCAATGACTGGAGCGTCTTCTTCACTGCAAAGTGCTCAAGATAGACTGGGGTGATTTTAAGACCCACCAATACCATGACGCCGACCATGATTAGAATCACCAGCCAGCTGATAAGCGTCAGTCCCTGCTGTTTGTTTCGACTCTGCATCTGCATCACCTCTGTTTTGCCGATCTAGTGGCTGATCAGTCTATGCTTTTGCCAATTCTCTCCCAGGCAATGGGAGGGAAAGTGCCCAATTCGGAATCCCAATTCATCCAGATGCCGAAGGCCTTGCCGACCAAATTCTCTTCCGGCACAAAGCCCCAGCAACGACTGTCATTGCTGTTATCCCGGTTGTCCCCCATGACAAAGTAGTGCCCCTTGGGAACCTCCCTCGGCCCTCTCGCCAGCACTGAGCAACCGTTGGCGAAATTCGCCGCCAACGGATGTCTCAGAATGGTATGTTCGACACCGTCCAGATTTTCAATCGCCTTGTTGGCACCGGTCATGCGCGCGCCGCTACCGATACCGGTATAGTGGCCAACCGGCGTCTGCTCCATCGCCTTACCATTGATATAGAGGATTTTGTTCTGATAGTAGATGGTATCGCCCGGCAGACCGATGACACGTTTGATGTAGTCGATTTGTGGTTGCTTGGGATAGCGGAATACCACGGGATCGCCACGTTGTGGATCACCGATCTCGATAATTTTCTTGTTCAGCACCGGCAGGCGGATACCGTAGCTGAACTTGTTCACCAGGATAAAATCGCCCACCAGCAAGGTCGGCATCATGGAGCCCGAGGGGATACGGAAGGGCTCCACCAGGAAGGAGCGGAGTATCAGCACAATGAAGATGACAGGAAAGAAAGAGCGGGAATACTCGACCAGCAGCGGTTCCTTATAGCTGGAGCCCGCCGTTGCTTCAGCTTCGCTCCCTTCTACCTCAGCCAGCTTGCGCCGTTTTGGCGCCAAAAACACGGCATCAATGAGCCATATACCGCCTGTCAGTGCACTGGCGGCAACAAGAAAGGTTGGAAAGTCAAAATTCATTGTCGATGGATTGTCCTATTATCTCGGCAAAATTGCGTTCAGATCAGTTATTATCCTTGCCAACCTGTAAGACGGCAAGGAAGGCGTCCTGGGGAATATCGACCCTCCCCACCTGTTTCATACGCTTTTTACCCGCTTTCTGTTTCTCCAACAGCTTGCGTTTGCGGGTAATGTCACCACCATAACACTTTGCAGTGACGTTCTTTCGCAACGCCTTAACCGTGGTACGGGCGATGATTTTGCTGCCGATGGCCGCCTGTATGGCAACTTCGAACATCTGGCGCGGGATCAATTCCTTCATCTTGCTGGTCAGATCCCGGCCCCGGCCCTGGGCCTGATCGCGATGTACGATCAATGACAGGGCATCGACCCGCTCCCCGTTAATCAAGATGTCCAGCTTGACCAGAGGGGAAGCCTGAAAACGTACGAATTCATACTCAAAGGAGGCGTAACCCCGGCTCACCGACTTCAACCGGTCAAAAAAGTCGAGCACCACCTCATTCATCGGCAGTTCATAGCTCAACTGAACCTGTCCCGCCAGATATTGCAAATTCTTCTGTACCCCCCGTTTTTCGATGCAGAGGGTGATTACATTGCCCAGATACTCCTGGGGTACCAGGATAGTGGCGACGATTATCGGCTCCCGCACCTCCTCGAGTTTGGCGGGATCGGGCAGTGCTGCGGGATTTTCAATACGAATGACTTCACCGTCGCTCTTCAGCACCTCGTAGACCACGGAGGGGGCCGTGGTAATCAGATCCAGGTCGTACTCCCGCTCGAGACGTTCCTGCACGATCTCCATGTGCAGCATACCGAGGAATCCGCAGCGGAAACCAAATCCAAGCGCCTGGGAGACCTCCGGTTCGTAATGCAGTGCAGCATCGTTGAGACGCAGCTTCTGCAGCGCATCGCGCAGATCCTCATAATCATCCGAACTGACCGGATAGAGGCCGGAAAAGACCCGTGGCACCATCTCTTTGAATCCGGGCAAAGGCTCTTCGGCCCGCCTGTTCTCCAAGGTGATGGTATCTCCCACGGGGGCACCGTCGATCTCCTTGATGCCGGCTATCAGATAGCCCACCTCACCCGCGGACAGTTTCGGTCTATCCACCTGCTTGGGACTGAAGACACCCACTTTCTCGACTTGAAACACCCGGCCAGTGGACATGATCCGCATCTTGTCCTTGGATTTGATGCTCCCGTTCATGACCCGAATCAGTGAGATTACGCCCACATAGGAATCGAACCAGGAATCGATTATCAGTGCCTGTAACGGCGCCTCCACATCACCGGAGGGCGGCGGGATGGTGGAGACCAGCTGCTCCAGCAATTCGCCAATGCCGATGCCTGTCTTGGCGCTGACACGGATGGCGTGGGCGGCATCGATACCGATGATCTCCTCGATCTCGTTGATCACCTTCTCCGGGTCGGCAGAGGGCAGGTCGATCTTGTTGAGCACCGGCAGCACTTCGAGGCCCTGCTCGATCGCGGTATAGCAGTTGGCGACACTCTGAGCCTCGACCCCCTGGGCGGCATCGACCACCAACAGGGCGCCCTCGCAGGCAGCCAGCGAGCGGGAGACCTCATAGGAGAAGTCCACATGTCCGGGGGTATCGATGAAATTGAGCTGGTAGGTTTCGCCATCCTGCGCCTGATAGTCCAGGGTTACGCTCTGGGCCTTGATGGTGATGCCCCGCTCCCGCTCCAGATCCATGGAGTCGCAGACCTGCTCGGCCATTTCCCGTTCGCTCAAACCACCGCAAATCTGAATAAAGCGATCGGCAATGGTCGATTTTCCATGATCGATATGCGCGATAATGGAAAAGTTGCGGATATGTCCTAGATCTGCCATGACACCTAACTAATTGGCGTTAAAAGAGAAACGCCCCAAAACGGGGCGTTTCTCAGCGCGCGTGAAACCGTAGAGCGGCGATGATACCAAATCAAGCGTCTCGCAAGTAGTTCAACACCGCAGAAGGATCGAGAAATACCTCACACAGCAGCCTGCCGTCGCTATCTTCCAATACAGGAACCCGCGCATGGTAGCGCTCGCGGATTGTCGCATTGCCATCCACATCGATCTGCTCCAGTTCGAAAGCTGTGCTCCGGCGCAACTGCTCCAGCTCAGTCAGCATCTCCTCGCACAGGTGACAGTCCGGACGATGATAGAGGCGCAGCCTTTTCATTCACCCGGTACGCGCAGGGCCAGAAAGATCGGCCCGGTATTACGATGCACCAGCAGGGCAACCGTCTTGTCGGCGGGCAGATCGGCCACCAGTTGGTTGAATTGGGCCACGTTCTCTACCTCGACCCCATTCAGACTGAGGATGATGTCACCCTGTTGTATTCCCGCCTCGCGTGCCGCACGGCCGGTCACCGACTCCACAACCACCCCACTGCGCGAGGGCAGCTTGTAGTGCCTTCTGATCTGCTCGGTGACCTGGGAAACCATCATGCCGAGGCGATTTTCCGATACCTTTGGCGGTTGCGTGTCGGCAAGTTGGACCGCCTCATCGGGGGGCAACTCGCCGATATTGACCTTCACTATCTGTTGCTTGCCGTTTCGCAGGATCTTCACCATGGCAGGCTCATCCACGTTCGCTCTTCCGACCAGCGGCGGCAACTCAGATGAGGTTTGAATCTTGGTACCGTTGAATTCGAGGATCACATCGCCCACCTGCAGTCCGGCCTTTTCAGAAGGGCTGTTGGGTAAAACACGAGCCACCAGGGCGCCACGCGGATGGTCCAGCCCGAAGCTCTCTGCAAGATCCGTATTCATGTCCTGAATCAGCACCCCCAGCCAACCGCGGCTGACGCGCCCCCGGGATTTGAGCTGATCCGCCACGTCCATCGCTATGTCGATCGGAATCGCGAAGGAGAGCCCCATGAACCCGCCTGAACGACTGTAGATCTGAGAATTGATACCGACCACTTCACCGTCGAGATTGAACAGGGGGCCACCGGAGTTGCCCGGATTGATCGCCACATCGGTCTGAATGAAGGGCACGTAGTTCTCACTCGGCAGATTGCGTCCCTTGGCGCTGACGATGCCAGCCGTCACCGAGTGATCGAAACCGAAGGGTGAACCGATCGCCAGTACCCATTCGCCGACCTTGAGATCCTTGGGGTCGCCGATCTTGACTGCCGGAAGGTTGTTGGCGTCGATCTTGATCACAGCGATGTCGCTACGCTCATCCTTGCCGATCACCTCGGCTATGAACTCACGCCGGTCGTTCATGCGGACCACCACTTCATCAGCCCCATCGACCACATGATAGTTGGTCAGGATATAGCCATCCCGGGAAACGATGAAACCGGAACCGAGCGAGCGTTTCTCCACCCCCCCATCAGGCATTTGAAAACCGTGTTCTCCGAAAAATCGCCGCATCAGTTCACCCAGCGGACTCCCCTCGGGAATATCATTGAACTCAGGCATCCTGAACTGCTGAGGATGCTGGAACTTGGAAGTCTGCTTCGTGCTGATATTCACCACTGAAGAGGCATTCTCTTGCGCCAGCACGGTGAAATCGGGTAGATCCCGTGCCTGCACAGGTGTCGCGAGGAAAGCACTCACGAGAAAGAGCACGAACAGTGTCTGCATCGATTGAAATAATCTCATCGAAATCACTCCTGATGGATTGATGTTGCTGGCGTCAACTCCTGGTCCTGTCGGCGCAAAGCGATTCATACAAATGGGATCTGTTGAGTCATCGCTTGCCGGAGTATCACGGCCTGATAGTTTGAATCGGATGATCTACGCACGGATAACCGCTTAAACAGAAACAACCCGATGATGAGACCCAATAGACCACCGACAATGGATGGGAGTTCCCCTAACGGGAGCATGAACCGGTCTGACATCCGTTGCATGGCGATCGCCGATAACAACATACAGGCCAAAGGCAGAAGATAGGCGCTGAATGAGACCTTGAGCAGGGCTTGCTCTTGCAGACCAATGATCACCTGCTCACCGGGTTTGGCCGCGATGGGATTGAGAACCCGCAGTTGATTCTGTCGACGCTTGAACAGTCCGGACAAAACCGTGGTGCTACAACTGCCTGCGCTTTGGCAGCTACCGCAGGCCGCACGCTGCCGGGTCGTGACGATGGTGTAGCCATCATTCACCTGGACGACAGTGGCACTCTCCTCGATCATTTCAGGGCTTTAACTGCATGCCCTGCACCACTCCAAGCAGGGTTACCGCCGGCACCTCTCCCACCGCGGTCACCTGATAGCCTTCGACCTGACCGCCCCAGGCATTGATCGCACCCAGCCGGGAAGCGCCGTTGAGACCCTCTTCATGATCAGCCTGCTCTACGAAGACCGAGAGGGAACTCAACCCGTCACTGAATACATACTGCTCGATCGGCACCGACCTCTCCGGATCGGGCAGATAGTGCTTGAGGGTCAATTTGAATCCACTGGGCAGGCGCAGGAAATTCCAGCGGCTGACATAGTCACCGGAGAGCTTGTCCTCCTCATCAGCGTTGTTCTTTAACTGATAGGTGAAGAGGGATTCCCGATGGTAAAGGTCCTTGATCTCCGCCTTGCCGACCTGCAGTTCGGTGAACATGGTCTGCTCAACCACCTTCCCTCTCTCGTCCAGCAAATCCGATTTAAGCGGCAGCCCGGTATCGACGTCCAGATAGAAACGGTAGCCGTAGCGCAGTCGGTCATTGGGAGCGATGGTGACGACCTGGGCCGGGCGCTTGGCAATACGCGAGCGATCGAGCAGGTGAAAACTATAGTGTTGCTCCAGTTGAGCCAGGTCTTCGGGCAACAGATTGAGAAACTTATCACTCGGCGGCCGCCGGTCGACGGAGACCTGATTCGACTCGGGGATGACACAGGTCACCGAATCTTCGTCCCGCATCACTTCCCGGGGGGTGCCGTTCAGCGAGGTCAAGCTCTCGCGTACATGGTTGTTTTCCACCGCGTGCACAATACGCATGGTCTCGAGCTGGTTGTCATGCAGATAGACGAAGGTGCCCTGGTAGTTCAGCTGTTGAACCGCATCCATCATGCGTTCCAACCAATCGCGGGCCGAAAGCTCCTGATTGGCCTGCAACCCATGCGTGAAGAGCAACAAAACGAATGGAATGAGAAGAAGTTGGCGGGAGGATGCTTGTCTCATTCGAATCGTACTACCCATTATTGCTCTACTCTTTGTTACCGTCGTAGCTGACAAAGGTGGCATAGGGCATGATGCCCTTGATATTGCTCGAGGGTGAACGTTCCTGATGGTTCACAAGATAGGCGTTCAGCCGTGATTCCACAGCCGGTTTCTTCAGCAGTTCCCAGCGGGTGCCATCCTGCGCCACAAAGTAGGTCCTGCTCTCAGCCGAATGCTGCTCCGCCACGACCGGAGGAGTGGCCGAACCCTTGGGGCTGATCAACTGGGGGGCAAGGACAACCGCGACAGCGGCCAGGGACGCAGCCACAGCCAGTCCCGTCAGGGTCTTGCGGCGAGGGGAACTGTCTGGCTTGATCGCTGCAGGCGCCAACACCACGGGTTCATCCTGTAGTCGCTGGCTGATCGATTGGGCCAGGCTGGGGCTGTAGATCGATCCGATCTCGTGGCGCATGGCGTCGCCGATCAGATGGTAGCGGGACCAGCGTTCACGTTTCCCGTCGCTCTGACAGAGCTTGTGGATTTCACCGCCGATCTCGTTTGGCGGCAGTTCATCGTCGACCAGTGCGGACAGTCTTTCAAACTCTTGCTCAGTCATCTTCTTATGCCTGATATCATGGTTCCAGTAGTGGGCTCAACTTCTTGTCAATCGCCTCGCGTGCCCTAAAGATGCGAGAACGAACCGTACCGACCGGACAGGACATGGCGTTGGCGATCTCTTCGTAGCTCATGCCTTCGAGTTCCCGCAGGATTATCGCGGTGCGGAGATCCTCTGGCAGGTCATCAATGGCTTTCTGCACGGTCATCGAGATCTCTTCCGTCAACACATGGTTTTCCGGTGTACCTGTCTCCTTTAGACGCACTCCCACATCCATTTGTTCAGCCGTCTCTGCCTCGACATCATCGTTCGGAGGCCTTCTTCCCTGCGCTACGAGATAATTTTTCGCCGTATTGATGGCGATACGGTAGAGCCAGGTATAGAACGCACTGTCACCGCGAAACTTGGGTAACGCCCGATAGGCCTTGATAAAGGCCTCCTGGGTGACGTCCAAAACCTCGTGAGGGTCTCGGATGTAACGGGAGATCAGATTGGAAATCTTCTGCTGATACTTGAGCACCAGCAGGTCGAAAGCCTTTTTGTCGCCCTTCTGAACTCTAAGGACGAGTTCCTGATCAATCAACCGTTCGCCCATCCGGGCCGTTACCTCCTCGCGACGGGCACTTCCTGTGCACAGTCCCATTGACAATTGTGGTCGTGAATAGTTCTCCTGATCCCCGGTATTCAATTGATCTAGTTCAATGGAAATGGCTTTTGAGCTAGGATGCAGATCAGATTGATGCGCATTATCGCCATAACCACCTGACCCCGCAAATAACTTAAAGAAAATGTCGAAAGAACACTACCACGATGTCCTTATTATCGGCAGTGGCGCCGCCGGCCTCAGTCTGGCCCTGCGCCTGAAAGAACACCTTCGCATCGCTGTGGTGGCCAAGCGGGAGCTGGAGGAGACCAATACCTACTACGCCCAGGGAGGGATTTCCGCCGTACTCGATGCCACCGACAGCATCGCCTCCCATGTGCGCGACACCCTCGACGCAGGGGCCGGCCTTTGCGACGAGGAGACGGTCCAACTGGTGGTGGAGAACGGCCCGCAAAACATCGAGTGGCTGCTCAAGGGCGGCGTCAACTTCACCCGTGACGACACCTCAACCAGCAGCGGGGGTTATCACCTGACCCGCGAGGGCGGTCACTCTCACCGGCGGGTCATCCATGCCGCCGATGCCACCGGCAAGGAGGTGGAGACGACGCTGCAGTCACAGGTACTGAGACGATCCAACGTCGAAGTCTTCTCCCACCACATCGCCATTGACCTGATCAACAGCGAAAAGGGCCCGCAAAAGCGACAAAAGGAGTGCTACGGCGCCTATCTCCTGAACCAGCACAGTGGCAAGGTGGAGACCTTCCGGGCCCGATTCGTGGTCCTCGCCACCGGCGGAGCCAGCAAGGTCTACCTCTATACCAGCAATCCGGACGTGGCCACCGGCGACGGCATCGCCATGGCCTGGCGCGCCGGATGCCGGGTCGCCAACATGGAATTCATCCAGTTCCACCCTACCTGCCTCTATCATCCGGAGGCCAAAAGCTTCCTTATCTCTGAAGCCGTGAGAGGGGAAGGCGGTCTGCTCAAGCTGCCCGACGGCAGCCGCTTCATGGACCGCTTTGACCCCCGGGGTGAACTGGCGCCACGCGATATCGTGGCCCACGCCATCGACCATGAAATGAAGCGCTTGGGTGCCGACTGCCTCTACCTGGATATCAGCCATAAACCGGCCGAATTCATACGTGAGCACTTTCCTACCATCCATCAGCGCTGCCTCGACCTCGGCATCGACATCACAGAGCAGCCGATCCCCGTGGTCCCGGCCGCCCATTACACCTGCGGCGGGGTCATGGCCGACCGCCGGGCACGCACCGATATTGCCGGTCTCTATGCCATCGGTGAGCTCGCCTACACCGGCCTGCACGGCGCCAACCGGATGGCCAGCAACTCCCTGTTGGAGTGCCTGGTCTTCGCCGAGCAGGCGGCCTTGGACATTCACGCCCGCGACGCCGATACCAAAGCGCCTCCTCAATTGTTGCCCTGGGACGAAAGCCGGGTCACCGAGCCTGATGAAGAGGTCGTGGTCTCCCATAACTGGGACGAATTGCGCCACTTCATGTGGGACTATGTGGGTATAGTACGCAGCAACAAACGTCTGGAACGGGCCAAGCGGCGTGTCGACCTGTTACGGCGGGAGATTGTCGAATACTACAGCAACTTCCGGGTCAGCAACGACCTGCTCGAGCTGCGTAACCTGGTCGAAGTGGCAGACCTGATCATTCGCTCCGCCATGTGCCGGCATGAGAGCCGGGGACTGCACTACACCATCGACTTCCCCTACAGCGATGACCGGGTGCAGAACAAACCAACCATCCTCATTCCCGACAGCTACTCACCCTACTAGCCGAATGGCGCTCACTCGAGTGAGCCGAGAAAATGCCAGGTCACGGTGCGGCAAGCCGCACCAATACCTGACGCGCTTACTGGTGCGAAAGTAATTGCCATTTCCCTAGTAGCCCGCATGTTTCATCCGGCCGCTGAGAAAAAAGACAAACGTAAGGTTTTTGTTTGTTCATTTTGGTCTATTAGCAAAGTACAGCGTGTCACCGAGCTTCGCTGAACGCGCCCTCGCACCGGTCTCGTCGTCCAGCTGCGGTATTTGCTCAATCATCAATAGCTTGTGCTATTGATTCAATCGCAAATCCCGCAGCTGAACAACGATCCCGGCGCGATCATCGCGTTCCCGGATGAAACATGCGGGCTAGCCCTCCTTTTTTAAGTCCTATTCTTGACCGAATCTGAGCATAATGCGTAGGCGACGCATCTCCTGAGCGGTAAGTGAATCCCTGCCCAGCAGGAGACTCGAACGACGCAGCGCGCCCTCCCCATCGAAACGCAGCAGGATCACCCAGGGGGTAATCAACGAGTCGCCGCGCAGCCTGGTCCGCAGCAACCGCCCGTCGGCATAGCGCAGGCGTGCCGCATGTTCATGCTCGATGCGAACCTGGATGATGCGATGCCGTGAAGAGCCCTGGAGACGATGATGGGACAGGACACTCTGCAGCAACAGTACAACGATCAGCAAAAATCGCACCCCTGATGGGATTGGCGCAAAAATCAGCACCAGCAACGTCAGGGCCAGCAGGCAAAACAGTAGCATCGCCAACTCGCGGGAAGGGCGTGGCTGAAAAGTGATCGGTGGCAGTAGTATGGCAGTCAAGCAAGCCGCCTCCTTGCGGCAGAATCAGTTCGGAGAAGAGACGAACTACGCTCTCGGGACGGGCGGGGCCGGGCCCCGCCCGCCTACCTGAGTATCCAAGCCGTGGGGGGGGATCCCTGCCCCACCCCAACGACGCTATTGCGCAAACCTTAGGAAACGAACCCTAGGGTTGTCGACGCCGTGCCTGGGCGGCGGCAAACTCCTCTGCAGAAACCACTCCATCACCGTTAGCGTCGATGCTGGAAAAAGGCGGTGCATTCTGCAGATTGCGCATCATGTAGCCCTGTTCGGCCCGCTCTTTGATTCGCTGGGCGCGCGCTTGTTCGAATTCCTGGCGCTGTAAAATACCGTCATGGTTCAGGTCGAAGTCGCTGAAGGCCGGCATGTTACGTCCCCTGCCCGGTCCCATACCTTGACCCATACCTTGACCCATGCCCTGTCCCGTACCGGGTCCCATTCCAGGACCGGCCGGCGTGTTGGGTCGCTCTCCTGCCCATCCCATCTGCCGCTGTTGCATACGCTTCGCCTGGCCTTGAGCCAGCTCATCGGGACTCAGCGCGTCATCGCCGTTTAGATCGAAATCGGCGAACTGTGGCGGGTCATAGAACCGGCGTGCCGAGCTACCCTGCGGATTGGGCGTCTGCTGACGCAGGGCATGCGTCGTTTCAAACTCCTGCCGGCTGATGCTGCCGTCCCCGTTCTGGTCAAAGACCTCAAACGGCATCGGCCCCCGGCTGCCTGGGACGGGGGGTTGGGCGTAGACAAGGCTTACGAGTGAAATCAATGTTCCCATCAACAGACTTTTCTTGAGAGATTTCATGCTACTGCTCCTTATTTTCTGAATTCACTGGCCCGGCATCAAACCGTTTAGCCAGCACCTTGTTGCGGCCTGCAGCCTCCCTACTCTGCCGCTATTCTCAGCATAGTTTCGACGACTGAATTGACGCTGAAAAACGCGGGAACCTCTGAACAAGCCGTGACCCAGATCTTGCCAGCAAAATGCGCCCCCCTGGCAATGAGGATCCGCAATAGGGTGGGACTATTGCTGACCGAGCGTAACGACCACACAGAGTCCATGCAGATCGGGGGAACGTTGGAAACTGATCTCACCGCCATAGAGCTTGGCAATATCCTTTGCGATCGAGAGCCCCAGTCCATAGCCCTCAACGCTCTCATCCAGTCGACTGCCCCGCTGTGTCAGTCGGTGCAGATCCTGCTCCGAGAGTCCCCCGCCATCATCCTCCACCTGCACCCGAACCGGGTCGCCGCCGATGCGTATCCTGACCTGCGAGGCCGCCCATTTGAAGGCGTTGTCCAGCAGATTGCCGATCAACTCGAACATATCCTCGCGGTCGCCAAACAGCGGTAATTCGTGATCCACCAGGAGATCGACATCGATGACCCGCTCCTGATGCACCTGGCGCACAACGGCAATAAGATCCGGCATATCCTGTTGCGGATCGAACCGCTGGCTGGGCGTTCCCTTGCCCGCCATACGCGCCCGCTTCAACTCGCGCTCGATCAGCAACCGGATACGCTCGGCCTGATTGGCCGCCAGCTCGCCCTCCCCCCGACGCTGTGATTCCGGCAATCGGTCGAAATAGCGCCCAAGCAGGTTCAAGGGGCCTTTGAGGGCATGGGCGAGATTGCCCAGGGCATTGCGTGACCGCTCATTGCGTTGGCTCAGGAGCTGAAGCAGATGGTTAAGCTCCTGGACCACAGGACGTATCTCGGAAGGCACCTCCTCGTTGATACCCTGGCCGCCGCTTTCCGCCAATCTCTGAATTTCCGCACGCAGGGGTTCGAGTCGCTGGAAGGTTCGTCGCACCACCCAGCGTTGCAGCAGCAACAACAGCACCACACCGAGCAGGGAGAGCAGTGCGAAATTGAGCAGAAAACGCTCCCGCATATCGGCAATGGGTGTCACATCCTCTGCCACCGCAATGGTCAATTCCCTATCCTGTTTGCGATATCCGCTCAACCAGACCAGCAGTTGTTGGCCGTTCGGGCCCGCCAGATGGAGCCGTCTGCTCTCGCCTGCGGCCAGCTGTGGCAGATTGAGTTGGAAATCCCACAAGGAGCGTGAGGTCGTCAGGCGTCCATCCTTGAGCCGAATGAGGTAGTAGTGCCCCGAGAAGGGCTGCAGATAGATCTGATTGACCCGAGCCGGGCGTACTTTCAACATATTCTGAGTCAGCATCAGGGAGCCCAAAATGGCCTCCGCATCATGACTCAGACGGGAGGCGACAAAATCCTCGGTCATGGTCTGTAGAAAGCGGCTGCCGGTCATCCACAACAGGCCGACAAGCAGCAACAGGCTCAATGCGAGCCCAAGGTGAAGCTGCCGTTCGAGCGAGTTACTCCGCTGAAATACCCACATAGAGATAACCCTGTCCCCGACGAGTCTCGATGACCCTTTTGCCAAGCTTGTCACGCAGGCGGCGTATGTAGACTTCAATCAGATTGCTGTCGCGATCGAAGTCCTGTTCATAGACATGCTCCGTGAGACGGGTCTTCGACAGGATCTTGCCCCTGTTCAGCATCAGGTATCGCAGCAGGCGGAATTCCGTACCGGTGAGTTCGTGCGCCTCGCCAGAGGGGAGGATCACCTGTTGCAGGTCCTCGTCCAGACGCAGCCCACCCGAGTCGATCTGCTGCCCAACCGCTTCATGGCTGCGCCGGATCATCGCCTGAACCCGCACAATAAGCTCTTCGACATGAAAAGGTTTGCCAAGATAGTCATCGGCACCCGCCTTGAAACCGGTTACCCGTTCATGCCAGGCATCACGCGCCGTCAGGATAATCACCGGGGTGGTGTTACCCGACGCGCGCCACTCGGCGAGCACATCCAGCCCCGGCTTTTCCGGTAAGCCCAAATCGAGCACGATAATGTCGTAGGAAATCTCTTTGCCCATGAAGAGCGCGTCACGACCGTTCTCCGCCAGGTCGACCGCGTAGCCCTGATGCTCCAGGTCCTTTTTCAGAGGCTGCGAGAGTAGGGCATCGTCTTCGACCAGCAACAGGCGCAAACTCAATCCTCCAATTCTTGCTCGATGATTTCGCCAGAGACCGCATCCACTTTCAACTCCCAGACCGTACCCTGAGCATCCAGGATTTCGATCTCGTAGATCATCCGGCTGTGATCGCTATCGAACTCGACTTCCAGTACCTGGCCCTTTTGGAACTGTCGCAGATCATCAAGTATCTTTTGCAGCGGCAGAATCTTCCCCTCACTCACCAGTCGTCGGGCCTCCATATAGCCATCCCCAGCCCCAACACGGCCGGCAAGGCACAACCCGATCACAAGCATAGCGGTAAGGATTCGTTTCATACAGTCCTCTGGCGCCTCTGAATCAGCAGCTTGTTTCAGTCATCCCAGCGACCAATCCCGGGGATGCGTATCTCATGCTCGTTGTAGGAGCCCTGCAAAGCGCGGGTATGGCAACTGTCGCAGTTGGCAAAAGAGAGTCTATTCTCCTCCTGCTGCAGAATGCGTGGTGGTACTTCGCGATGTTCATGGCGGAAAAAGGCCGTTTCGGTAATCCGCTTGGGTTCAGGGGTAAAGCGTAATGACCACTTGACCTTGTTGGGTATCTCCCGATTGACCTCCCCGGCGGCGTTTGCAAGCAGGAATTCAGTGATCCGCTGGTTATTTTCATCGGACAGCTCAGCGTTTTCGCCAAAGTGATCATCCAGCCCCTGCATCATCGCCTGCCAGGAGCTGGCGGGCAGGAATCCCGGTTGAAAGGGAAAGTGGCAACTTCCGCACTCTTCCTGATAGAGCTGGCTGTACTGCGTGTTGTAGGCCATACGTTGCGGCATCATCCAACGGGAGAAAAAGCCCCGCTCGCCGCGATCATCATCGTATCCATCCCGATCCGCCAGCACCAATCCGCCACCCGCCACCATCAATCCAGCGATTGCCAAGAGTACCCAGGTAGATAGTCGCTTCATGATATATCCTCCTCAATCGTTTGGCTTCACTGCTGTCGCAGAAAGACCAGAAAATCACCCTTCTCCTGCGAGGTGCAGGCACGTCCCAGGGTCCATTTGCAGTTACGCTTGAACCACTTCTCGATTTTTGCCATATCGGTCAATCGCTCGGGGTTGACCGATGGCGCCATGGGCTCGATCCGCTTACCGGTCTTGGCGTGCTTGGCCGCCTGACTGAGATCCGTTCCATGACAATCATTGCAGCTTCTCCGGCCCCTATCGCCAGCCTGCTGATTGGCAAAACCCCATCGGGTCTGGCCCTTGATGGCAGAGAACTCCTTCACGCCCTGTTGTCGGTATTTGTCGAGCAGGGTCTCCACCGCGTCTGCTTGGGCTACTGCGGGCAGCGACAACAGCGCCACGAGATAGAATCTTTTCGTCAGCATGATGCTCTCCTGTGCGCTTTTGCATCCCCAGGTGGATACTGGATGAACTGAAAAAAACCGAACATTACCGTCTCAGGCCCGCTTGATACCGGTAAACATGGAACTGATCAGGTTCTCCTTGTGCACTAGCGATTCGAATGCCACGCCACCCACATGGACCACCACCAGCAAAAGCGTGAAGTTGGCAAAAAACTCATGGATTTCCTCCAGCCATTCACTGCCGTAACTGGCTTGGAAGGCAAACATGCCGGCAGCAGGACCGGAACCCACAGCGCCATAGGCCAGCACGCCGGTCAAGGAGGTGGCGATCAGAGACAGCAGCAAGGCCACAATCATGGCGCCGCCGGCCGGGTTGTGGCCAACATAGCGTTTGGCGCGGAATTTAACCAGATCCTGCAGATAACCCATCACCGTACCCGGTGATTTGACGAAATCGCTGAACCGCGCATAGCGTGG
>JBNKOL010000018.1:0-28683 GCA_050294655.1 Sedimenticolaceae bacterium | reverse complement strand
ACTATGCCGACTTCGTGCGGCATGACAACGACTTCCCCCTGCGCGAGTTCCGCGGCCGCCACTCCACCGCCAGCCAGGCGGTCGGCTACGACAAGAGCCTGATGCTGTTCCATATGCTGCGCCGGCAGCTGGGCGACGAGCGCTTCATCGAGGGACTGCGCCGTTTCTATCGCGACAACCGCTTCCGTACAGCCGGGTTCCCTCAGCTGCAGGCCGCCTTCGAAGCGGCTGGCGGACATTCGCTGGAGGACTTTTTCCGCCAGTGGGTCGACCGATCCGGCGCACCCCGACTTACAATGGAGCCGCCCCAGGTCGAACGCACGCCCCAGGGATACCGCCTCAGCGGGCGCCTGATGCAGAGCCAGACCGCACCGCCCTTCCGCCTGTTGGTGCCGCTGGCGATCCAGCTCGCGGACGGCACCACACGGCTCGAACAGATCGAGCTGGCGCAGCGTGAACAAGCTTTTCGCATTGATCTGCCCACCGCACCGCGCTCACTGGCCGTGGACCCCTGGTTCGACCTCTTCCGCAGCCTCGATCCGGCGGAGACCCCACCCAGCCTGAGCCAGTTCTTCGGCGCCGAAAGCATCCTGGTCCTGCTCCCCGCCACAGCGGACAAGGCACTGCTGGAGGGATACCGGGCGCTGGCCAACGACTGGGCCCGGGACTACCGAAAGGCCGAGATTCTGCTCGATAGCGAGGTGGATCATCTGCCGGACGATCTGCCCGTTCTGCTGCTGGGTTGGGAGAATCGCTTTGCAAGCGGCTTCCTCGACACCTTGTCGGACTACCCCTTGCGTCGTCAGCGCGGCAACCTGACTCTCTGGGACGAGACTTTCGAAGCGACAAATCACAGCTTCGCTTTCGCCAACCGCACCTCCGGCTCCACAAAGACTCGACTCTGGATCGCCACCCGCTCAGCCGACAGCCTGGCGGGCTTGACCCGGAAACTCCCCCACTACGGCAAATACAGCGCCCTGGTCTTCACAGGCGATGCCCCCGACAACCGGTTCAAACGCCAGTGGCCGGTCACCGGCTCTCCCCTCCAAGCCCGCTTTTCCGAAGCACAACCACCCTCACCGCTGGCCGAGCCTGCACCTTTGGCTGCCCATTAGCGCTCACCCTGGCACCGCCCCCACACACTGGATCGCTGAAGTGTTCGTCTTCACGGCCGATTACGTTTTGTTATTCAACACTTATATTCGTTAGAATAGCGCGGCCGCTTGGCTCATCCCGGCGCATATCGTTTGACTAAGTACTTGGAAATCAACCCAATGCAAAACCTTTCACCCAGCGAGCTCGAAGTGGCTCAGTTAATTGTGGAGACCTTGAACCTGGAGGACGTCAGCGCCGAGGAGATCGAGCGCGACGCCCCCCTGTTTCGGGATGGCCTCGGGCTCGACTCGATCGACGCGCTGGAACTCTCTCTGGGTATCAAGCAACGCTACGGTATCCAGCTCCAGGCGGACGACGAGAACATCACCGCCATCTTCTCCTCGCTGGCGAGTCTGACCCAGTATATTCAGGAGAACAGTTGACGCTTTGGCACACCAGTGCCGAACCGATTCCCGCGGATCATCCCTGCCTGCCCGGTCACTTTCCGGGCCATCCCATCGTGCCCGGCACGCTGATGTTGGAACGGGTGATCGATTGTCTGTCGGCGCGACACGCCGATCAGCAGGTATGCGAGGTGGTGAGCGCAAAATTCCTCGCGCCGCTGGAACCGGAGCAAGCCTTTAGCATCCACTTCGATGAGCGGGGCGAAACGGCCAACTTCGAATGCCGTCGGGGCGAAACAATCCTCGCCTGTGGTAAATTGAAACTCACCCAGCGAGTACTTGGGACCCATTAATGAACGAGGATTGGCGAACACAACAGGAGCGCGGCAGCTCCGGCATGCTGCGGTTGATTCGCTGGATCGCCACCCATCTCGGGCGAGCTCCGGCTCGCAGTCTGCTTTACCCCATCACCCTCTACTTCCTGCTCACTGGCGGTAAGCAACGCCGCGCCTCCCGCGAGTTTCTCACCCTGGCCTTGAACCGCCCGGCCACGCTGTCCGACCTGGCGCGGCATTTCCATACCTTCGCCAGCACCATTCTCGATCGTGTCTTCATGCTGACCGATCGCTATGAGTGTTTCGACCTGCAGGTATTCAACCACTCGCTGATCGCCGAACAGTTGGCCCGCCAGCAAGGCTGTATTCTGATCGGCTCCCATCTGGGCAGTTTCGAGGTGCTGCGCATCACCGCATTGATGAAACGGGAACTGCCGGTCAAGATCCTGATGTATCCCGCGCACAACCAGATGCTGGTACGCATGCTGACGGAACTGAATCCGGCCATACAGGAGAGCATTATCCCGCTCGGCCAGCCTGACACCCTGATTCGCGCAAGGGAGTCTGTTGAACAGGGGTCGATCATCGGCCTACTGGGTGATCGCATCGCTGACAGCAGCAAGACCGTCACTTGCCAGTTCATGGGCCGCCCGACCACCTTCCCCCAGGGACCCATGTTGCTGGCCTCACTGCTCAAGGCACCGGTCTTCCTCTTCTTCGGCATCTATCTCGGCGGCAATCGCTATGAGATTCATATCGAGTCCTTCGCCGATAAGATCACACTGCAACGGGGTATGCGCGAGCGCGAGATCCAAGCCTGGACCCAACGCTACGCTGAGCGGTTGGAACACTACGCCCGCAAGGCGCCCTACAACTGGTTCAACTTTTACGACTATTGGGGCACAGCGTCCGCCGTGAGCAAACAGACTCCACAGCCCCGAGCGCTCGGGTAGACGATCTGCACGGAATCCGTCCATGCACGAGAGAAGAGAACAGATGCTGAATGCGCCGCTGACAAGGTTGCTCCTGCTCTGCCTGATCTACTCGATCGGGCTTGGGGCTGAAGCGTCCAGTTGGACAATCGAACATCTAATGCGCACCCTGGCAAACGTGGAACAACGCCAAGCCCGTTTTACCGAGATACGGGAGCTCTCATTGCTGCAACAAGCGCTGACAGCTGAAGGCTCGCTGTCGTTTCACCGCCCGGACAGCCTGATCAAGCAGTTCGACCCACCCAATGGCCTGCGCTATGAGATCAACGCCAACCGCCTACTGATAAACAAATCCGATGGCCAGGAAGAGAAGATCATACGCCTGGACAACGCACCTCAGCTGCAAGCCTATGTCGCCGCGCTGCAAGCGGTGCTGGCGGGGGACTTGAAGCGGCTGCAAACCTATTTCGAGTTACATCTCGAAGGCGACCCTGATAGTTGGCAACTGATGCTTCTGCCCAAGCAGCCCGGCCTGGCGCGGCAGGTCGTGCGGATTGAGATCACGGGTGCCCACAGCGGCATTCACCAATTCGTGATATTGGAACAGGGAGGCGATCGCATCATCACCCGCTTGCACGCCAGCCATGCCGAATAGAAAGCACAGCGTTCTCCTGATCTGGCTGAGCAGCCTGCTGCTGGCTGGCTGGTGGCTCTCAACCAGCCTGCATCTGAAGGCCGACCTCAGTCTGTTCCTGCCAAAGGGCGACAGCGAGATGCAACAGCTGCTGCTGAACGAACTGCATCAGGGCAGAGCCACCCGACTGTTATTGATCGGCATTAGCGGCGGGGATGCGCGGCGACGCGCCGACCTCAGCCAGGGACTTGTCGGCGCACTGCGCGAGAGCGGGCTGTTCGAACGGGTTGAAAACGGCACCCCAAGTGATATCCGTTTCGATTCGCAGCTGATGCGCTACCGCTATCTGTTGACAGCGCCGGAGCAACTGGCGGAGACACTCAGCGAGAAAGGCCTGCGCAGCGCCCTCGAGGCGCGTCTGGCGGAATTACAAACGCCTCTGCCCAACCCCTTCAAATCCCTGTTGCCACGAGATCCCACGGCGGCCTATGCGACCCTGCTGAAGGCCTGGCAGCCACAGCAACGGGTTGCCAGCGCGGCGGGCGTGTGGGCATCGCATCAGGGTGATATGGCCATTCTGCTGGCCATGACCCATGAGGGCGGACTGGCTTTGGATCAACAGACACAGGCGCTGGCGCTGGTAAAAAGCAGCTTCGATCAACTCAAACCCGACACCTCCTACCGCATGGTCCTAAGCGGGCCCGGAACCTTCGCTATCCTCTCCAAGCAGTTGATCGAATCGGAGAGCCGACAGCTAAGCCTGCTGGCCTCCTGCGCCATCGCCCTGCTACTGCTGCTGGCTTACCGATTCCTCCCTTATCTGCTCTACGCCGCCCTGCCGCTCCTGAGTGCCCTGTTGGTGGCCAGTCTGGTGACCAGTGCGCTGTTCCACAACCTGCATGGCATCACGCTCGCCTTCGGCATCACCCTGTTAGGCGTCACCCTCGACTACCCGGTGCACCTGTTCAGTCACTTGACCCGCGCTGAGCATTCCGGCCAGACCATGCGCCGTATCTGGCCCACCCTGCGACTCGGGGTGATAACAACCTGCCTCGGCTATATGGTACTGGTAACGACCGACTTTTCCGGCCTGCAGCAGCTGGGCGTTTTCACCCTGGCCGGACTGCTGACAGCGGCACTGGCGAGCCGCTACCTGCTCCCTCAGTTACTGCAGAACACCTCGCTACCGCCTCCGCGCGGCAGGCGTATGCTGAGCCTCCTGAGCCAACGGCGCTGGATACCCGCGAGCCTGATGAGTGTCGCTACCGCGTTGTCCGCTGCCGCGTTGTTCGCCAGTCCCCATCTGTGGAACGACGATATCGCCGTACTCTCGCCCCTGCCCGCCTCCCTGCTGGAGCAGGATCGTTTTTTGCGCCAACAGTTGATGACGCAAGAGAGCAACCAGCTGCTGCTGCTGCCTGGCAAGGACATGCAACAACTGCTGGACCGCTGCGAATCGCTCAAACCGCTGCTGAAACAAGCGGTGGCGGAGGGACTCACCGCCGGCGCTGCCCTGCCCTGCGACTATCTGCCGAGCCGGCAATTGCAGGCGGCAACCCAGAGGCGGATTCCACCGCGCGAGGTGATGGCCGAACGCTTACGCCGGGCGCTCGAGGGTCTACCCTTCCGTGCCGGCGCCTTCGATGCCTTTCTTGACGATCTGCAAAGCAGCCGCGAGCTGACTCCGTTGGACTATGGGGCAACGATATCGAACCTGCTGCGTGATCGGCTCGACCCCCTGCTTCGCCCCCAGGACGATGGCTGGCTGGCCCTGATACCCCTGCCTCGGGTCAGGCAGGGTGAAGTGCTTGCGGCGCGGCTGGAGAAGGCGCTGCCCCAGGTGCGGTATGTCAATCTGCGCACACAGACCAGCCACATGATCGGCAGCTTTCGCCAGCAAATCCTGCAGCGGATGGCGCTGGGTATCGTCGTCATGCTGGCGGTTCTCTGGATCGGTTTGCGCTCGCCACTCCACGCCATCGGCATCCTGATACCGATTGCAGCCGCCATCCTCACCACCCTGGGCCTGCTTCTGTTGCGGGGTGAGTCGATGAATCTGTTTCATCTGATCTCCCTCATGCTGGTGCTTGGGATCGGCATCGACTTCAGTCTGTTCTTCTCCCGCCAGAATTCGGCGGAGTCGGAGCGACAGCGCACGCTGCATGCACTGACCCTGTGCGCGCTCAGTACGGTCAGTGTATTTGCCATTCTCGGCAGTTCCACCATCCCGGTGCTCCATGCCATCGGTCAGACAGTCGCCTTCGGTGTCAGCATGAGCTACCTCGCCACCTACGCCTTCTGGTACCTGCCGTGGAATCCGCTGCGGGATCGTTCCTGATGCCCATCTCGAGCCACGAAACCGAGGCAACCGCCGCCGGAACCTGGCTGGGTCGCCTGTCTCTGATCCTGCTACTGGCCTATCCCTTCGCCCTGCATCTGGGGGTGTTGAATCATCGCATGCAGCCCGCTCTGTTCATCCTGCTGGGGCTGTTGCTGCTGTTCGGGCTGCTGATGCTGACCCGGGGTAACCGCTACGGCTGGCTCATATTGGTGCCGGCGATCACCAGCGCTGCATGGATCTACACCTATCAAGCCGACTCGGCATCCCTGCTCAAGCTGCCGCCTGTGCTGATCAATGGCATACTCTGCCTGATTTTCGGATACACCCTGTTACCCGGACAGAGACCCTTGATCAGCCGCTTCGCGGAAATTATGCACGGCCACGCGCTGGACCCTCTGGCATTGCGCTATACGCGCGGTGTCACGCTGCTATGGACCTGTCTGTTCGCGTTCATGGCTCTGGAGAGTCTGCTGCTGGGACTGCTGGCCGAACCGCGCATCTGGTCGCTGTTCACCAACTTCATCAACTACCTGGTGGTACTGCTGGTGTTTTTCCTCGAATATCAGGTACGACTGCGCCGGCTGTCACACCTCGAACATACCGGCTTTATCGAGTTCCTGCTCGCGCTGCGACGGCTCGATTGGCGGAGGTTGTGGTAGTGCGGGACTCCACACCCCTGATCACCCATGCGCTGGAGCAAACCTTTGTCTGGCGCCAGGGCAGGCCGATCTCGGCGAAAACATTTTTGTCTGATGTGCATCGTCTGGCTGCCGGCTTGCCTGAGGGCAGTTATCTGTTCAATCTGTGTGAAGACCGCTACCGTTTCATGGTCGGATTCGCCGCCGCCATGCAGCGGGGACAGGTCTGTCTGATGCCGTCCAACAATACCGCGGGTGCCATCAATGAGCTGTTGCTCTCCTATGACGAGAGCTACTGCCTCAGCGACAGCTTCATCGAAGGTATCGCCACTTCCCAGCTCGATTTCGAACAGCTGCGACAGCAACAACCAGCCTGCGACGACTGTCGACCGCTCTCGATCGCGCCCGACCAGCTAACCTCGATTCTGTTCACCTCCGGCAGTACCGGCCAGCCTACGGCGAACCCAAAAAGATGGTACAACCTGCAACAGGAGGCGGTCAGCGCCTTGCGCCATTTTCCATTCCGGGCTCGCGGTATTCGCAGCCTGGTCGCTACCGTACCCTCTCAACACATGTACGGTTTGGCTACCTCCATCCTGTTTCCCTGGCAGGGGGGGTTCGCGGTGGATGCCGGGCGTCCCTTCTTTCCCGCCGACATAGCCAACGCATTGGCGCGTCTGCCGAAACCCCGTGTCTTGATCACCACGCCGTTGCACCTGCGTGCCTGTATCTCGGCCGGTGTCGAATGGCCCGCCATTGGCTTCGTCATCTCCGCCACGGCGCCCCTGTCGCAAGCCGTGGCCGCCGAGGCCGAGACGCAGCTCAAGACCGAGGTCTATGAAATCTACGGCTCCACCGAAACCGGCTCCGTGGCCGGCAGACGTACCGCCCGGGACAATCATTGGCGTCTCTATGAAGGTATTTCGCTACATGCCGGCAGCAGCGGCCATCGGCTGGAAGGTGGCCATCTGACCGAACCGGTTCTACTCAACGACCGCTTACAGAGTGACTCCCCAGGGGTCTTTCAACTGCTGGGACGCGACAGCGACATGGTGAAGATTGCCGGCAAGCGCGCCTCCCTCGGCGACCTGACACACCACCTGATGGAGATTCCAGGGGTGGATGACGGCATCTTTCTCCCCCCTGCGGATGACACCCCCCAGGCTCGCTTGATGGCCCTGGTGGTGGCGCCGACCCTGAGCAAGCAGCAGATATTGGATGCCCTTGCCCACTCCATCGATGCGGCCTTTCTTCCCCGGCCACTCTATCAAGTCGATCACCTGCCCCGTAACGAAACCGGCAAACTTCCCCGGTCAGCCCTGCAGAGCCTGCTCCAAACCCTGCAGAGCAGAGCCTGATTTGTCATCGCCCAAGCAGGCAGAGCCATAAGATTACTTGATTACCCACCATAGTCAGCCATGCGGCGTTGAGGCGAGAATTGCGTACTGGCCTGAATGGTTTTGCATGTTGAGTTGCGCTTTGCACAGGATGTTTTTCACCCCCTCTCCCGCAAGGGGAGAGGGGACGTTCTATTCGAGAACACGGATAGCTTTCTGTCTGGTTATACAAACAAGCTATCCGGTTACATCCGTTCCTGATCTATGCATCCCCTCTCCCCTTGCGGGAGAGGGCCAGGGAGAGGGGGGATATAAAATTCCCGCGAGCGCAACGAACACCGCAACGAAAACTGTTGTGGGCTAGTGATCCTTTGGCGGAGTCATATGGGTAATCCGGTAAGATTTTCATTCCTCGATCCTTGATAACCATTGTGCGATAGAAGAATGACTCGCATAATGTGAGGTTGTTCACGCTACGATACCCCAATCGTCATTTAAGCAGCATGTCGATCAATCCCTTTCCGATCACCGCCTACACACTCACAAACGCGCTGGGACTTGGCATCGAAGCCTCGTTGGCGGCGCTGCGTGCGGGCCGCAGCGGCTTGCGACCCTGTGATCTGGAAGGGGTCGATCTGCAGACCTGGATCGGCCGCGTCGATGGCCTGGAGCGGGTCGAGCTACCGCCTACACACCGTGACTACGACTGCCGCAACAACCGTCTCGCCTACCTCGCCCTGCAACAGGACGATTTCCAGCTCACGCTGAAGCAGGCTATCGAGCGCCACGGCGCCGGACGCATCGGTCTTTTCATCGGCACCAGCACCTCCGGTATTGCCGCCACTGAAGCGGCCTACCAGCGTCGGGCTCCGGAATCCGAGAGCCTGCCAAACGATTTCGATATCAATAAGACGCACAATATCTTCTCCGCCGTCGCATTCGTCCGCACTCTTCTCGGCCTGCAGGGACCGGCTCTCTCCATCTCCACGGCCTGCTCCTCCAGCGCCAAGGTGTTTGCCGCCGCGCATCGCTATATGGAGGCGGGTTTGTGTGACGCCGCCCTGGTTGGCGGTGTCGACTCCCTCTGCCTTACCACCCTCTACGGATTCAACTCCCTCGATCTGATCTCTGACCAACCCTGCCGCCCCTGGGATATGGAGCGACGCGGTATCAGCATCGGCGAGGCGGCGGGTTTCGCCCTGTTGGAGCGGGAGACGGCTGATCGCGAGGCGCCGCTGCTGCTCGGCTATGGGGAGTCCAGCGATGCCTACCATATGTCCACGCCTCACCCCGAGGGGGCGGGTGCTGTTCAGGCCATGTCCGAGGCGTTGCGGCGTGCCGCTATCGCTCCCGCTCAGATCGACTATATCAATCTCCACGGGACCGCCACCCGCAGCAATGATGCCGCAGAGGACCGGGCCGTGGCGAAGCTGTTTGGCGATGCGGTGGCCTGCAGTTCCACCAAGGGTTTCAGCGGCCATACCCTGGGCGCGGCCGGCCTCACAGAGGCGATCTTTTCCCTTTTGGCGCTGCGTCATGGCTTGATGCCGCAGACCCTGCAGTGCGAACAGATCGATCCCGGTTTGCAGACGCCTGTGCTCTTGCAACCCATTAACACCCCTATCGAGCGGGTCCTCAGCAACTCCTTCGGCTTCGGCGGTAACAACTGCAGCCTGCTGTTCGGAGCCGCCACATGATCTCGGTTGCTGTCAATTCGGCCGGCGTGATGGCGCCCGGGTTGCCGGGATGGCAGACGTCACTGCCTCTGCTGCGCGGGAAAGCCCCCTATCAGCCGATGGCCCTACCCCCATTGAAACCCGATAGCCTCAAGCCCAACGAGCGTCGACGCACCACCCAGACCATCAAGCTCGCCCTGGTGGTCGCCGACGACGCCCTGCGGCAGATCGAACGGCCTGCCGAACTGCTCTCGGTGTTCGCCTCCAGTGATGGCGACCTGGAAATCGCCAACCGGATATGTCACGCCTTGAGCCAGGCGGAACGCCCCGTCTCGCCGACCCATTTCCACAACTCGGTGCACAATGCCCCTGCCGGATATTGGTCGATCGCCTACGGATATCGTCAGGCCTCCACCAGTATCGGCGGGATCCACGGCAGTTTCAGCGCCGGCTTGCTGGAAGCCGCCGTTCAGGCTGTCTGTGAGGCCAAGCCGGTGCTGCTGGTGGCCTATGACCTGCCCTCTCCGGATCCACTCGGCGAGTTGATACCCAGCCACCCCCCCTTTGCCACGGCGCTGCTGCTCTCACCCACATCACCCGATGAGGCCAACCCAGCCCGATTGGCGACGCTCAACCTGCAACCGGTGGCTGAAACCCGGGAGACGACGCTTGCGTCCCAGGCAATGGAGCAACTCAGACAGTCACAGCCGAGCGCCCGCGCCCTGCCCCTGTTATCCGCCCTGGCCCGGCAACAGGCGACACACATAGTGCTGCCCTATCTTCCCGATCGCGGTCTGAGCCTGGAGGTCACTCCATGTTGAGCGCGCAAGCGCTGTGTGAGTTGATGCCCCATGCCGGCGCCATGTGCCTGATCGAGGAGTTGATCAGCTGGGACCAGGAGCGGATCGTCTGTCGCAGTCGCTCCCATCTCAACGCAGACAACCCCCTGCGCCATCACGGTCGACTGAGCGCCATTCATGCGCTGGAGTATGGAGCGCAGGCCATTGGACTGCATGGAGGCATGTTGGCCCAGGCCGCCGGAGAAGCGCCTCGGTCCGGCCTGCTGGTGAGCGTGCGCGGTGTCAAACTGCATCGGCAACGCCTCGACGATTGCGATGACGCCCTGACCATCAGGGCGCATCGGTTACTGGCTGACAATCACAATCTCCTTTATGCTTTCGCCCTCAGCCTGAACCGGCAGCCGGTTGCCGAAGGCCGGGCGGCCATCATCACGCAGCAGGAGAAGTAACTTGAAGCGGGCACTTATCACCGGCGGCAGCGGCGATATCGGCGCTGCGATCTGCCGCCGTTTGGCAGCCTCCGGCGTGCATGTGATCGTACACGCCAATACCCATCCCGAAACGGCGGAGTCGGTTGCGGCGGAGATCCATCAGCTCGGCGGCTCGGCGGAAACCTGCTGTTTCGATATCGGCGCAGCGGAACAGACCGCCCTGGCCATCGAGGGCCTGCTCGCGGCAGGACCGATCCAGATCCTGATACACAATGCCGGCATTCACGACGACGCCCCCCTGGCCGGCATGGGAGAAACACAGTGGAAACGTGTCATCGATGTCTCCCTGCACGGCTTCTACCATGTGACGCAACCACTGTTGCTGCCGATGATGGCAACGCGTTGGGGTCGGGTGATCGCCCTCTCCTCCGTCGCCGCCATCATGGGCAACCGGGGACAGGCCAACTACGCGGCGGCCAAGGCGGGACTGCATGGCGCGATCAAATCCCTGGCTATCGAACTCGCCTCCCGCGGTGTCACGGCCAACTCGGTTGCGCCGGGGATCATCGCCGGGCGCATGAGCGACGGGGCATTCGATGCGCAGGCCATCAAACAGCTGGTACCCATGCGGAGGGCCGGCACACCGGAGGAGGTCGCTTCACTGGTCAACTTCCTGGTATCGGAGGAAGCGGCCTATATTTCGGGTCAGCAGATTTCGATCAACGGCGCCATGGCATGATGCGCTGATGAGTACAGCCGCTGTCATTCCCGCTTTTAACGAAGCCGCCACCATCCGGCAGGTCGTCACCGGTTGTCTGCCGCATGTCGATCGGGTGATCGTGGTCGACGATGGCTCAACGGATTCGACCCTGCAGCAGCTCGCCGGACTGAACATCGAACTGGTGGAGAATCCCCGCAACCTGGGCAAGGCCGCCTCGCTGCAACAGGGTTTCAACAGGGCGCTCGAACTGGGCGCGGATAGGATTATCAGCCTCGACGGCGACGGGCAGCACGACCCCGCGGAGATCCCCCGGCTATTGCACGCCGCTGAATCCGAGGCCGATACCATCATCATCGCCGCGCGTCTCAAACAGCGTGAGCAGGCGCCGAGACTGCGCCTTTTCGCCAATCGGTTCGCCGATTTCTGGGTCTCCTGGGCCGCCGGCTATCCGGTGGTCGATTCCCAGTCCGGATTCCGACTCTATCCCACCGCCCTGCTGCGTGCGATCCGACTCGAGACGCCACGCGAGAAGAGCTTTGTTTTTGAAAGTGAAATACTCATTGAAGCCGCCCGCCGCAGCTTTTATAGTAGGCCGGTCGCGGTAAAGTCGATCTATCGAGCAGGAGGGCGTGACAGCCACTATCAACCCTGGACCGATACCTGGCGTATCGTGCACATGATTGCCGGGAGATTGTTGCGACGCGGACTCTATCCGTCCGGCCTGTTCAGAAGTCTCGGACTGTTGGCGGACCCAAGAAGCAAACCGAAGGAATAAAAAATATCTCTCGAAAGGAACTCCACCATTTGCCGTTCAGACCCGGATTTCTCTTCCATGTCATCCAATTTCAAAGGGAGTACATTTCTCATGAAAAAAATAAATCTTAGGAACATTGCATTCGTCGCCATCATCGCCCTCACGCTGGCGCTGATCGGTTGCCGTACCGCGCCGGTCTACAACGTCAGCGAAGCGCCGGTGAACACCGCCACGGCATCGCCCACGGCGGCTGATGTCAAGCGGGCCATCATGGTGGCCGGCGCCAGTCTGGGCTGGCAGATGAAAGAGGTGGAACCCGGTCATATCGAGGGCAGCCTGTTCCTGCGCAAGCACTCCGCTATCGTCGACATTCCCTACACCACCAGCAGCTACAGCATCACCTACAAGGACAGCACCGAGCTGGGCTATGATGGCACCAATATCCACGGCAACTACAATGGCTGGATCCAGAACCTCGATCGCGCGATCCGGGCCAGCCTGAGCGCCATTTAAAACATCCTTAGCGACCCCGGCGATGCCGGGTGTCTGGCATGCCCACCGGTGGAGGATTCATCTCTCCACCGCTGGGCCATAGCGGTCATAGCTTCAACCTGAATGCAATTCGATCCTGAACGGGGAGCGGTGGACTGGGACGGCCTCGTCACCTTCCTGTTGACCCTTCTGCTGCTGTCACTCACCCTCGGCATCCCCCTGCTGCTGAGCTTGCGCACCGTCTATCGCACTGCTGTTTCAACATCGGCCACGACAACGGCGGTTCAACTGCTGGTATTCGGCAAACAACTTCGCCATGAACAGATCGATAACGACTACCGGCTGCGGCTGCTGAAAGCGGCGCAACTCATGCGCCAGCGTCCGGATCGGCGCTTGCTGTTGCTGGGCGGCGCCACCGGTGCGGATCGAATCAGTGAATCCGCCGCCGGCGAACGATTTCTTTTTACCTCGGGAATCGAAGCATCGCGTATGTCGCGGGAAGGGCAGTCACAGAACACCTTGGAAAACCTGCGACATGCCCGTGATCTGCTGCTGAACGGCCAGGACCAACCCGTGGCGCTGATCAGCAATCGTTACCATCTGGCGCGGATCCACACCATGGCGGAGAGTCTCGGCATTCGACATCAACTCTGCGCCGCCGAATCCCATTTCAGTTTCTCATGGCGACTGTTGCCCAGGTTGTTGATTGAAGCCTGGTATATTCTCTGGTTCTTGACGGGGAAGCGTTGGGCCCGTCTGATTCACAGTCAACGCATGCTGGATCGCGTAACATGATGCACAAACTGCTGCCGTTGTTGATGGCCGGCCTGAGCCTGCTGGCCCCGCCCTGTATGGGGGCTTCGCCGAAGGACAATTCATGGCAACTGCTGATCGGCTACGGTGAATCCCACCCCGGCTGGGGAGACACCCGTGAACGGGTGGAGACACGGGACCTGATACTGCGCCAGGAACGTCCGCAGTCAGTCACCCGCGGTAAAGGCTGGTACCTCAACCGCCGCTCGCTGCAGATCGAGCTGCCGCTGCACCTGCTGAAAGAGCCGCGGGAACCCGCCATGTTCGGGATCTACTTCACCAGTTGCTGGACCTTCCTGGCCCATCCGCGCTTGCAGCCCTATCTGCTTGCCGGTGGCGGCCCGCTCTATACCCGGGCGGAGATCCCGGGCACCAGTTCCCGGCTCAAAGGCTCCTATCAAGCCGGTCTGGGACTGAAGATCAACCTGGACGCCGCAGCGCTCAATCTGGAGTACCGCTTCCACCATGTGTCGAACGGCGGCATCAAGGAGCCGAACGATCCTCTCAACTCAGGGAAATTGCTGATGGGATTTCAGTTGCCTTTCTGATGCCACCTGCTGGGCCCCGGCGTCATCTTCAGGCTCCTTACAAAGTTCCGGCATCGCATCACGATGCCGATTTTCGATCGTGAGTCACCCCTTACTCACCCGAAATGGTCGCACCTACCGATTTGCGCACTTTCCCGGCACCTTCCTTGGTTGCATCCCAGACCTCACCGCTGCCCTCCTTGGTCGCTTCCCAGGCCTCCCTGCTGCCTTCCGAGACCCCATCCCAGGCCTCTTTGGATCCCGTCTTCACACCCTGCCAGGCCTTGCTCGCCGCCGAACCGAAACTGCTGCCCGATTCCTCGGCAAACGCGCCGGCTGAAAACGTCAAGGCGCAGAGTGTCAATGCCACACGGAAAAACATCTTCTTCATACCAACTACCCTCTTAGCGAACCTCTGACTAATTCTGAGACTTGTTCAGGGTTCCTTAGTTCACCCAAACCCGGGCATTACGAAACAGCCGCATCCAGGGACCGTCCTCCTCCCATCCATCCGGATGCCAGGAGTACTGCACACTGCGTGTCACCCGCTCCGGATGGGGCATCATGATGGTGACGCGGCCGTCCTCACTGGTGAGTCCCGCTATACCCTCCGGCGAACCGTTGGGGTTGGCGGGATAGCGGCTTGCCACTTCGCCACTGTTCTCGATATAGCGTAACGCGGTCAAGAGGCGTGCCGCGGACTGATGCGCCCCATCACGGAACTCGGCGCGACCCTCGCCATGGGCCACCACGATGGGCAGGCGTGAACCGGCCATGCCGTGCAACAGAATGGAGGGGGTCTCGCTGATCGCTACGTTGATCAGGCGCGCTTCGAACTGCTCGGAGCGGTTGCGCACGAAGTGGGGCCAGTGGTCGGCGCCGGGGATCAGTTCATGCAGGTTGGAGAGCATCTGACAGCCGTTGCAGACACCCAGGGCAAAGGTGTCCTGGCGCAGGAAGAAGGCCTCGAAGACCTCCCGGGCCTGAGGGTTGAACAGGATCGACTTGGCCCAACCCTCGCCGGCGCCGAGCACGTCGCCATAGGAGAAACCGCCACAGGCCACCAGCCCCTTGAAATCGGCCAGGCTGAGTCGGCCTTCGATGATATCCGACATATGCACATCGATCGCCTCGAAGCCGGCGCGATGAAAAGCGGCCGCCATCTCGAGTTGTCCGTTGACACCCTGCTCACGCAGGATCGCCATACGCGGCCGGATACCGGTAGCGATCATCGGTGCCGCCACATCCTGGTTGTGATCGAAACCGATTACGACCTGAATGCCCGGATCCTGCTCGGCGATACGCCCGAACTCCTCCTCGGCGCAGGCGGGATTGTCTCGCAGTGCCTGCATCTGCCGGCTGGTCTGGGACCAGGCCTGCTGGAACTCGACCCGGCTGCCCTGCAGGATCGCTTTGCCGGCACGCCGAAATTCGATCAGATCGTCACTGTTGAGGCTGCCGAGTACATGGCTGTTGCGTCCCAGACCGGCATCGTGCAGCTGTTTCAGTACGTCATCGGTATCGGTGTGGAGCACCTGCACCACCGCACCCAGCTCCTCATTGAAGAGGAGTGCCAAATCGTCATCGCCGAGATCGTCCACATCGATACTGATGCCGCAGCGGCCGGCGAAAGCCATCTCGCACAACAGGCTGAAAAGTCCGCCATCGGAACGATCATGGTAGGCCAGTAGCAGATCGTTTCTGTTGAGTTCCTGTACCACGGCGAAAAAACGCTTCAGCGCATCGGGATCGTTCAGGTCCGCAGCATGGTGTCCAACCTGCCCATAGACCTGGGCCAGGGCGGAGCCACCCAGGCGGTTCAGGCCCTTGCCCAGATCGATCAGGATCAGATCGGTGTCTCCCAGATCGCTACGCAGCTGGGGAGTCAGCGTGCCCCGTACATCGCTCACGGGAGCGAACGCGGAGATAATCAACGACAGGGGCGCGGCCATCTCCCGTTTTTCGCCCGCCTGCTCCCAGACGGTCTTCATCGACATGGAGTCCTTACCCACCGGAATCGAGATGCCCAGCTCGGGACAGAGTTCCATGCCCACCGCCTTGACGGTTTCGTAGAGCCTCGCATCCTCACCGGGATGACCCGCGGCGGCCATCCAGTTGGCCGAGAGCTTGATGTCGCCAAGCTTGTCGATACGGGCGGCGGCGATATTGGTAATCGCCTCGCCGATGGCCATGCGCCCGGATGCGGCGGGAGTGATCAGTGCCAGCGGGGTACGCTCACCCATGGCCATCGCCTCACCGCTATAACCCATCAGACCCGAAGCGGTCACCGCCAGATCGGCTACCGGTACCTGCCAGGGACCGACCATCTGATCCCGCGTCACCATACCGGTGATCGAGCGGTCGCCGATGGTGATGAGGAAGCTCTTGTCGGCCACCGTGGGCAACTGCAACACCCTCAAGGCAGCCTCTTTCAACTCCACGCCGGTGAAATCCAGATCGGGTTTCCTGAAGGTGCGGTGATGCACGTCCCTCAGCATGCGCGGGGGTTTGCCGAACAGCAGGTTCATGGGGATATCGATAGGATTGTTGTCGAAGTGGCCGTCGCCGAGAACCAGATGCTCCTCCTGGGTTGCCTCACCGACCACGGCGTAGGGGCAGCGCTCCCTTTCACAAATTGCCTTGAAGGCCTCCAGTTTCGCAGCGTCGATCGCCATGACGTAGCGTTCCTGAGACTCGTTGCACCAAATCTCCATGGGCGACATACCAGGGTCGTCATTGGGTACCGCCCGCAGCTCGAAACGGCCGCCAAGTGATGCATCATGGACCAGCTCCGGCAGGGCGTTGGAGAGACCACCCGCACCCACGTCATGGATAAACAGGATCGGGTTCTCCTCCCCCTGGGCCCAACAGGCATCGATTACCTCCTGGCAACGCCGCTGCATCTCCGGATTGGAGCGCTGCACCGAGGCGAAGTCCAGATCCTCCGCCGAGGTCCCGCTGGCCATACTCGAGGCGGCGCCACCACCCAGACCGATGAGCATGGTGGGCCCACCCAGCACCACCAGCGGCGAGCCACCGGGAAAGCCGTGCTTTACAATGTGCTCCTCGCGGATATTGCCGAGTCCACCGGCCAACATGATCGGCTTGTGGTAACCCCTGAGCTCCTCGCCGTCGGGGCCCGGCACCATTGCCTCGAAGGTGCGGAAGTAGCCGCACAGATTGGGCCGCCCGAATTCGTTGTTGAAGGAGGCGGCGCCTATCGGCCCTTCCAGCATGATATCGAGGGCGGAGACGATCCGACCCGGTTTGCCGTAGTCGACCTCCCAGGGCTGTCGCCCTTCGGGCAGTTTCAGATTGGAGACAGAGAAGCCACACAGCCCCGCCTTCGGCTTGGAGCCCTTGCCGGTGGCGCCTTCGTCGCGAATCTCGCCACCCGAGCCGGTGGCGGCGCCTGGATCGGGCGAGATGGCGGTGGGGTGATTATGGGTCTCCACCTTCATCAGGATGTGCACATCCTCGCGGCCGAAACCATACTTGCGTGTGTTCGGATCAAGCACGAAACGCTCGGCCCGGTGACCGCTGATCACCGCCGCATTATCCGTATAGGCGGAGAGTACGTTGTCCGGTGAACACTCTGTGGTGTTGCGGATCATCTTAAACAAGGAGTGAGACTGGGTCTGACCATCGATGATCCAGTCCGCATTGAAGATCTTGTGGCGACAATGCTCGGAATTGGCCTGGGCGAACATCATCAGTTCCACATCCGTGGGATTGCGCAGCAGCGCCTGGAAACTCTCCACCAGGTAGTCGATCTCGTCCTCTGACAGGGCCAGTCCCAGCTCCGTATTCGCCACCGCCAGCGCCGGCCGGCCGCCACCCAACACATCGACCTGCCGGTAAGGCCTGGGCTCCGCGTGACTGAACAGACAACTCGCTTCTTCCGCATCGCTCAACACGGCCTGTGTCATGCGATCATGCAATAGGGAAGCGGCCAGATTGAACTGAGTATCGTCCAACATGAGGCCGTTCGCCTTCAATGAATAGGCAATACCACGCTCCAGGCGCAACACCCGGGAAAGACCGCAATGGTGAGCGATATCGGTGGCTTTGCTGGACCAGGGAGAGAGGGTACCGGGTCTCGGCACCACCAGTAATAGCGTGCCCTCGGGCTCACTGGCGGGCAGCGAGGGTCCGTAGCGCAACAGTCCCTTAAGCACCGCCAAATCTCGCTCATCCAGGGCCTGATCCACATCCGCGAAATGGAGATATTCAGCCGTGATTTCTACCTGGAGGCCCAGCTGCTGGGTCAGGCGTTGGGTAAGTTTTTGCAGACGGAAATCGGAGAGCGCGGGGGCGCCACGGAGTATCAGCATCGTTTGGCCTTTGTCCTGCGGATCAAAAGATCAATGATACTCGAAAAGTGGCAACGAGTTGATGTTCAGGATAGGGGGGTAGGCTGGACGGGAGGTGAAAATTCAGAAAAAGCTTAAAAAAGGGGGGACCGGTGAGAGAAACGACTCTCCCGGTCGCCCCAAAACACGGCGTTAGCCGCTCTTCTCCTCCAACATTCTTACTGCTTTGTCAGCATCTGGACCCGTGCCGGCATTGGCACTGGGTCGTGTGTCCGTCTCCCCCTTCAAATTCAAGCCCTGCTTCTCCTTCTTGCCCGCACTTCGACAATAGGCGGGAACGGTATTGCCGTTCTTGGTGGTGTAACCGGAAACCCAGTTGCAGGATTGATTCTGTTTACAGGAAGACTCGTCGAGTCCTTTACAGGCTGATGCCGCACCTGCGGAAAATGAGATCAAACCCAGGGTGGAAGCGAGAGACAGGGATAGCAGTGACCGACTAAATCCTTTTAGTGACATGACAAAGTTCCTCTTTGCGTTTCATTTGAGAATGACGCGACAGCGTCAGTCGGGGAGTCTATCTCAAAGCCTTGGCGGGGCAAACCAGCGGGCTAAAAACGTGAACTGTGTCTACTCCCTGATTGTGCGCGAAATATTGCAAATCGACAGGAGATTAATACCTGCAATCAGGCAGCACCAGACTGCGCACTACCGACATGGCTGAGGCCCGGATTATGCGGAAAGTGAATTAGGTTCTTAAAATCAAACAATATTCGCTCAATTGACTTTTCTCAATGCCCATTCGTTAAAGGGTTGGTTTAATTGACACCAAGTCAGACGGGAAAGCTTTTTCCGCATGGCTTATCTCCTCCATCCTCCTTTGGTATAAGCCGCTTCGAAACTGTTTCGAAGCGGTATTTTTTTGCCTTGCTTGTTGGGCCTGTTAACAATACCCGTTACCAAGAGCGTTGCTAACGCCTGCCGTAGAGGCTCACCCGATGCAGCAGCCGCTCAACCGTATCCGGCTCGATATCCTCCCAGCGAAAGCGCCAACTCCAATTGCCCTGCGTCGTGCCCGGCGTGTTCATACGGTGCGTACTGTCCAATCCCAGGGCGTCCTGCATCGGAATCACCGCCAGATTGGCACGGGAGGCCAGAGCGCAACGAATCAGGGGCCAGGGCATGACTTCCCTGGAGCGCCCCAGATAGTCATCCACAAGCTCGCGCACTGTATCATCCAGGCTGGTGTACCAACCCAGTGTCGTGTCGTTGTCATGGGTGCCGGTATAGACGACGGAATCCCGTGTATGATGAAACGGCAGATAGGGGTTGTCGGGTCCTCCCGAAAAGGCAAATTGGAGTATTTTCATCCCTGGCAGCTGATGTGCCTTGCGCATCGCCTCAACTTCCGGCGTGATGATACCCAGATCCTCGGCAACCAGTTCCAAATGGGGCAAGGCGTCATAGAGTCTGGCGAACAACCGCTCTCCAGGGGCCTTGATCCAGCAACCTTTCATGGCTGTCTCTTCCGTGGCGGGAATCTCCCAGTAGGCCTCAAAACCTCGAAAGTGATCAATTCGTAAAAAATCGAACAGGGTCGACTGAACCTTGAGACGGTTGATCCAGAAGCTGAATCCATCCGCCTCCATCACATCCCATTTGTAGAGTGGATTACCCCAACGCTGGCCTGTATCCGAAAAGTAGTCAGGGGGTACCCCCGCGACCACCCTTGGATGACCGTCCTCGAGCAGATCGAAAAACTCGCGGTGGGCCCACACTTCGGCACTGTCATGAGCAACGAAGATCGGCACGTCACCGAACAGCAGCACTCCCTGTTCGTTGGCGTAGCGTTTGAGATGCATCCATTGGGTATAGAAGAGGTATTGCTCGAATCGGGTCACCTCGATCAACTGTTTGAGTCTGGAGCGCGACATGGCAAGCGCCTGGGGCTCACGGTCACGTAGCGCCTGGCGCCAATCCCACCAGCAGCGCTTCTCTTCGGTGCTCAGGGCCTGAAACAGTGCGTAATCCTCAAGCCACCATCCCTGCTCTGCGGTAAATCGTTGGAAATCGGCCTGATCGGCCTTGCTCGCACACTGCTTGAACCCCTTCCAAGCCTGCTTGATGCTGTCAGCCTTGGTCTTGTCGGAGATTGTCTCTTTCGTCTCCGGCATGGCTTTCAGCCAGCCCTTCTCCAGCGGCATTTCCAGGCTGATCAGGCGTGGATTGCCGGCATACATTGAGCTGCTCTGGTAAGGCGAGCTGTCATGCATGGTGGGGCCAATCGGCAGAATCTGCCAGACACTCATGCCGGCAGAGACGAGAAAATCGACGAACCGATAGGCCTGACTGCCCAAATCCCCCACGGCACTCGGGCCAGGTAGTGAGGTGATATGGAGCAGGATACCGGCACGCCGGCGGGTCAGCAGATGATGACAGGTTTTGTGGGTTGGCTCAGGCATCTAGTGCACCTCGCCATGGATTCTGTACCATTCAGCGTGCCGGGAAGGGGCTAGCTGGTAGGCATGCCTCGCCGGCAATGGCCCAGCCCTTGCCAAGAGGCATAACGCCCCAGACAGCCCCTTCCTGGCGCGCCCGAAGGGAGCCCCCCCAATAGGCCAGTCCTGCATTGCGGCTCTTGGAAAGGGTAAGCCATTACCTGTGAACCGCGTCATGTTCCGGCGTATTGGAGTGGCTCTGAATGGTACAGAATCTATGGCGAGGTGTACGAGCGTCGCTGGCGAGATGTGATTCAGGGCTCGCCGAAATGGCGTCCATTGCATTTGCTGCTCAATCATTTTTTATCATCACGCCACCCTGGGAAGGGGTTCCGCTACCGACGGCAAAAACCTGTTTAAGAGAGTCTGGTACGGGAATTTCCAGTAGCTCGTAGAGGTATGTCAACTGGTGACGGAAGAGTTTTTCGAAATCACTGACCGTGGCGCCGGGATTGTAGTCACCGAACCACCAGAACCAATCCGAGCCTTCACAAATTGCCAGTTGGCGCTCTAACTCTTCCAGTCTGTCCGCACTGTAGTCATGTGTCATCAAAGCAGCGTCATAATCCCTTTTCGCCTGACCCAGCAGATCCCAAGCGCGATTCTTGTCCTTGTCACCGATCCAGGTGGTAAATGTGCCATAGACCCAGCTGCCTGCCACCAGGCGATCCAGCTTTGGCGCCAGACGCCGTGATCGTTTCTGGGCTTCCGAGAAAGTGGTAAGTCGCAACCGCGGATGCTCGGCAATTCTTGCATACATGGCATCCAGGAAATAGCTACCGTTATTCGGGTAATATTCCCAGGCGTTCTCCCCATCCATGATGATGGAGACGACCGCCTGAGGGTTGCCCTTACATGCCTCAGCAATATTCACGAGATGGTTGATCAGGTCACCCACCGCATCATCCGCATGCCACTCGCCATAGGTAAAACCGATCAGATCCGACAAACCATCATCACGGAAGAAGAGATTCAGCCTCCCCTCCTGCAGACGATAAGGTTTATGCACCCAGTTATCGGGCAGATGCTCCCCCTTGTGAGACGCCATCAGACTGTTGCTTAACACCTGCTGACCCGTGGCAGCCCACTTGAAGCCCTCTTCCTCCAGCATCTTGACCGTCGCCTCACTGACGGCGCCTTCCGACGGCCAGCAACCCCGAGGATAAAACCCGAAGTGTTTTTTGAACACCTCGATACCCTTTCGCGTATGCCAGCGCGCGCGCGCCTCACCCCCGGGATAGGCCGTGAGTTCCGGCATTTTTATGCCGGGCAGTGCCTCCTTGGCACTCTGCATATCGATCAACAGTGGCACAATCGGGTGGGCATAGGGAGTCACTGAGAGCTCAACCTGTCCCTTCTTCGCCAGTGTGGTGTAACGGGGCGTGAGGGTACTGATAACCTCCCAGATCACTTCAACCAGACGCCGCCGGTCGTCGTTGTCGAAAGTGTGGCCCTTGGCCTGCAAAGAGCGTATCCGCAGATCGTTAACGCGGGTGCACTCCCCCATCCAGGCCAGGTGGTACCAGACCAGCAGATCAATCAGGAACTGATCGTTGAGATAGGCGACCGTGTTCGGATGCTCCAGGGCATGCCGTGCAAACTTCGCCAATTCTTCGAAATGTCTGAAGCGGTGTATCAGACGATTTTCGTTGGCCCGCAGACAGGCGTGAACGATCTCTCGCCGTGAAACGATGTCCACCGGTAGACCCGGACCCGCCAGCGCCGCCAACAGCGGGTCTCGTATCAAGATGCCACGATCGAGCCAGGCCTGGAGCTGCTGTTCGTAGTCATCGAGCTGCTCCAATAGCACCGATGCGAAATTGACTACCGCCTTGGCATCGGGGTTGTTCTCAAGATGCGAGGCCATATCGGCGTAATCCTTGATGCCGTGCAGGTAGACCCAGGGAAGCTTGTAGTCGTTCTTATGCTTGCCCGCGCCCTTGTAGAAGGGCTGGTGCATATGCCAGCAGAAAACGACCTGCAGTGGCGGATTCGTCGGGTTAACGGACATGGTGGATGACCTGTCCGAGCATTTCAGGCGTGACCAGAACGATGCCCTGCTCGCTGACATAGAAGCGTTCCGCATCGGCGATCGGATCCTCCCCGATCACCGTACCCTCGGGAATATCGCATCCGCGGTCGATGACGGCGCGGGTTATGCGGCAGTTACGTCCAATATTGACATCCGGCAACACCACTGTGTGGTCTACTTCGCTGTAGGAGTTGACCCGCACGTTGGAGAAGAGCAGGGAGCCTTGCACCTTCGCGCCGGAGATAACACACCCTCCGGAGACCATGGAGTCGACCGCCATGCCGCGACGCTCATCGTCATCGAATACAAACTTGGCCGGTGGCAATTGCTCCTGATAGGTCCAGATGGGCCAGCTGCGATCATACAGATTCAACGGTGGCGTCACCCCGATCAGCTCGATGTTGGAAGACCAGAAGGCGTCGAGGGTACCCACATCACGCCAGTAGGCCTGCTTGCCACTGGTGGTGTCAGTAAAAGGATAGGCCTGCACCCGGTAATGACTGATCACCCGAGGAATGATGTCTTTGCCGAAATCGTGCGTGGAATTTGGGGTATCCGCATCCTTGATCAGCTGCTCGAAGAGAAACTTACGGTTGAAAACATAAATACCCATGGAGGCCAACGCCACATCGTTCCGTCCCGGAAGCGGCTTCGGCTTATCCGGCTTCTCCTGGAAATCAATGACGCGGTTAGTCTCATCCACCGTCATGACCCCGAACTCCTTGGCGGTTTTGAGATCCACCGTGAGACAGCCGACGGTCATATCGGCACCCGATTCCACATGCTCGGCAATCATGGTGCCGTAATCCATCTTATAGACGTGGTCGCCAGCCAGAATCAGCACATAATCGGGATTGTGACTGCGCAGGATATCCAGATTCTGGTAGACCGCATCCGCTGTCCCCTCGTACCAGCTGCTCTCGATACGCTGCTGAGCCGGCAGCAGCTCGACAAACTCACCGAATTCGCCGCGTAGAAACCCCCAGCCACGCTGTATGTGCAAAATCAGAGAGTGGGCCTTGTACTGGGTCAGCACCCCGACACGGCGTATTCCGGAATTGATGCAGTTGGAGAGGGGAAAATCAACAATCCTGAATTTCCCACCAAAGGGGACCGCAGGCTTGGAACGCCATTTCGTCAGATGCTTCAGACGCGAACCTCGGCCACCTGCCAGGATCAGGGCAAGCGTATTGCGGGTTAACCGGCTGACGAAGCGGGGGTTCTGGTCGTTTATCATTTTCATCTCCATAGCCTGGGCGGGGCCACAAATCACTGCGGATTCTCACCTGACCTGAACCTGGAATTAAGTAGTATTCAGCATGCCCGCGCATATCCACGGCATGGTGCACTTACACCACTGCAGCGGGTAAACCACCGAGGATGCACACCGTCAAAGCCGACGTGAACTGGATACAGGCTCCGACTCTTCGTTGCAATGCTTGGCAAGGGCATGCCATTGAATTCCCCACTTGGCTCGCTCACCCCTTCGTGGCTTCCGCAGAAAAGCGCTCCTTACGCCTGCTTACCCCGGTGAGCGCTTCTCAATTCGACGCATCGACCGGGTTCTGAATATCACCTAACCCAGGTTCGGGTTAGTATGCTGCTATGGTAACATCATGTCTCCTTCGAGTCGTAGCCGAAGAAGCAGAGTTTCTAAACATGAACAAAGCACCCAGACCCACCCTCCCCGCCCCACTTCAGCAGATAGCAGAAGCCAGGCACCACGACCCGTTTGCCGTGCTCGGGCGCCAAACGGAGGGAAACAGAACCCTGCTACGGCTATTCATGCCGCAGGCGGAGCGGGTTGCTATGGCCGACAGCCAGCAGCCGATAGAACGCGTCGAAGGTTCAGACTTTTTCGAACTTGAGCTTGCCGAGGAGGGCCCGACCTATCCTTATAGGCTCGAATGGATCGATAAACTCGGCACCCAGCATGTCACTCACGATCCATACTCTTTTCCACCCCAGTTGCCGGACTTTGATATCCATCTGTTTAGCGAGGGTAAACACCGTCACGCCTACCGCTTCTTTGGTGCCCATCCACACACCGCGGAGGGTATCAATGGCGTGCTGTTTGCCGTCTGGGCACCCAACGCCGCTCGCATATCGGTAGTAGGCGATTTCAACCAATGGGACGGCCGCTGCCACCCCATGCGCTCGCGTGGCGGCTCCGGCGTGTGGGAGCTCTTCATTCCCGACATCGGCAACGGCGCGCTCTACAAATTCGAAGTCCTCACAGCACAAGACACCATCTCGCTACGTACCGATCCCTATGGTAACTATTTCCAGATCCGTCCGGAGACAGCCAGTATCGTTATCCCCGAGAGCGAGTACGGCTGGAACGATCATCCCTGGTTAAGCAAACGCAAGGATACCGACTGGCAGCAGCAACCCATGTCGGTCTACGAGGTACACCTCGGTTCCTGGCAACGGGATGAAAACGGCAATTTCCTCAATTACCGGGAGCTGGCGGAGCGTCTGTGCAAGCATGTCAAGCAGACCGGCTTCACCCACATCGAACTGCTGCCGGTCAACGAACACCCGTTGGATGCTTCCTGGGGCTACCAGTGCACGGGCTATTTCGCCCCCACCAGCCGCTTCGGCACGCCCGACGACTTTCGTTACTTCGTCAACCTGCTCCACCAGAACGACATCGGCGTACTGCTCGATTGGGTGCCGGCCCACTTCCCACGGGATCGCCATGCCCTGGCCCATTTTGACGGCACCGCCCTGTACGAACATGAAGACCCACGCAAGGGGGAACACCGAGACTGGGGTACGTTGATCTTCAATTTCGGCCGCAACGAGGTGCGCAACTTTCTGATCTCCAGTGCCATCTACTGGCTGGAGGAGTTCCACATCGACGGGCTGCGTGTCGACGCGGTTGCATCCATGCTCTACCTCGACTATTCCCGGGAACCCGGCGACTGGATCCCCAACCAGTACGGTGGCCGGGAGAATCTGGAGGCGGTCGACTTCCTGCGCGAACTCAACAGTGTCACCCATGACCTGCACCCAGGCACCCTGATGATAGCGGAAGAGTCCACCGCCTGGCCCCAGGTCTCTCGCCCCACCTGGCTCGGCGGCCTTGGCTTCAGCATGAAGTGGAACATGGGCTGGATGCATGACACCCTCTCCTACATGTTGAAGGATCCGGTCTACCGTCACTATCACCACGACCTGCTGACCTTTGGTCTGCTCTATGCTTTCACCGAGAACTTCGTACTCCCCTTCTCCCACGACGAGGTGGTCCACGGTAAGGGTTCGATGATCGACAAGATGCCGGGAGACGGCTGGCAGAAGTTCGCCAATCTGCGTCTGCTCTACACTTATATGTTTACCTACCCAGGCAAGAAGTTGCTATTCATGGGCAACGAATTTGCCCAGGGCCGGGAGTGGGATGAGAACGAGGCATTGGAATGGTATCTTTGGGACAAGCCTTATCACCAAGGCATCGCTGCCCTGCTGACAGACCTCAACCGTCTCTATGTGGAACTCCCCCCGCTGCATCAGATCGATTTCGAATTCGGCGGTTTCGAATGGATCGACTGCCACGACAGCTCCCAATCGATCCTCAGCTATCTACGCAAGGATCGTAACGGGCGCGAAATTCTGGTGGTGCTCAACTTCACCCCAGTGCCCCGGGACGACTACCGCATCGGAGTCAACCTGCCGGGCGAATACAGAGAGATATTCAACTCGGATTCCCGGTTTTATGAAGGCAGCAATCTGGGTAACGGCATGCCGATCGCCTCCGAGCCGATTGCCTGGATGGGACGAGATCAGTCGATCAACCTTACCCTGCCGCCGCTGGGTGCGATTCTGATGGAGCGGATCTAGGGTGTAGCTCCGCACCATCCTAATGACTCTCTCGATGGTGATGGAAATAGCTGATCAGCCCCAGGGTGGAGCTGTCGTGTTCCCGGGGCTGGCTTTCATCGAGCAGCTCTTCGAGAACCACCCCGGCCAATTGCTTGCCCAGCTCCACACCCCACTGATCGAAAGAGTTGATGCGCCAGATCACCCCTTGCACGAAGATCTTGTGCTCATAGAGCGCAATCAGCGAACCGAGACGACTGGGCGTGATGCGATCAATGATCAGCGTGTTGGTGGGCCGGTTGCCGGGGAAGATCTTGTGCGGTAGCAGATCGACTATCTGCTGAGCTTCCATACCCGCCGCCTCCATCTCCTCGCGCGCCTCCTTGCGAGTCTTGCCCCGCATCAAGGCCTCGGTTTGCGCCAGACAGTTGGCGAAGAGTTTCTGATGATGGTCACCCGATTCGTTATGGCTGTTGACCGGCACCAGGAAGTCGCAGGGGATCATCTGCGTACCCTGATGGATCAGCTGATAGAAGGCATGCTGACCGTCAGTGCCCGCGGTACCCCAGATCACTGGCCCGGTTGCATACTCCACCGGACGGCCAAAACGTGTCACCCGTTTACCGTTGCTTTCCATGTCAGCCTGCTGCAGATAGTCGGGCAGATAACGCAAATACTGATCATAGGGCAGAATGGCTTGCGTGCGTGCCTGAGCGAAATCCACATACCAGATGCCTAGCAGGGCCATAATCACCGGCATGTTTTCCGACAGATCGGCATGCAGGAAATGCTCGTCCATCTCATGCGCGCCCTGCAGCAGTTCGTAAAATGCCGGCATACCGATGGCGATGGCGATCGGCAGCCCGATCGCAGACCAGAAAGAGTAGCGTCCGCCGACCCAGTCCCAGAACTCAAACATGTTTTCGCTGTCGATGCCGAACGCGGTCACCCTCTCCTCATTGGTCGAAACCGCTACAAAGTGTTTCGCCACCGCTGCCTCGTCACCGAGTTTGTCCAGTAGCCAGGCGCGGGCGGTCTGGGCGTTGGTGAGGGTCTCCTGGGTGGTGAAAGTCTTCGAGGCGACGATGAAAAGGGTGGTTTCCGCATCAAGTCGTTTGACGGTTTCCAGCACATGAGTGGCGTCAACATTGGATACGAAGTGGGTCTGCAGGTCGGCCTGCTGATAGTGTTTCAACGCTTCGCAAACCATCAAGGGTCCTAGATTGGAACCGCCGATACCGATATTCACCACATCGGTGATGCGCTTGCCGGTATAGCCCGTCCATGCGCCAGAACGCACACGTTCGGAGAACCTCTCCATCTTCTGCAGCACGGCAGTGACGCCGGGCATCACATCCTCGCCATCGAACCAGATAGGCCGGTTACCGCGGTTACGCAGCGCCACATGCAACACCGCCCGGTTTTCCGTGATGTTGATGCGATCACCTGAGAACATGCGTCGCCGCCAGCCGTCCACATCGGCGGCGTTGGCCAGGCCCAGCAACAGATTCATGGTCTTCTGTGTCACCCGGTTTTTCGAATAGTCGAGCAGAATGCCGCACTGCCGGATCGACATCTGGCCCGATCGCTCCGGATTGTCACGAAACAGGTCACGCATCTGCAGAGGCTCCACCTCCGGCCAATGCGTCTCTAGGGCCGCCCATTCTGGTGTCTGATTGATCTCGGTCATGCTATTTCTTTACTTATTGACGCTGCAGTTACAGGGTTTTCTGTTGTTCGCTGCCAATGCTATTTAGACATCCAAGGAGTTACAAGCAGAAATCGCTTCCCACCCATCTCACGCACAAGCAACCCGGCTTTAACCCCCTTAGCCGGAACATTTTTCCAGACATGTTGTATGCCACCCGATCTAGGACAAGGTACACTAGGGCCTGTTAACAAGAATTCCATGGGCTCTGCTGGGACTGATTTTGCGTCCGGCAAAGCAGAATGGGCGAGGTGTAGCCCGGCTACAAGAACGAATGATAACGCCGCTGGACGTAAAAACAGCTACAACCCTTCGGGTAACGCCCCGAGAGGCGGAGGAGGGCCCCCACGTAGTGGGGATCCGACCCTCGGCGGGGCGTAAGCCGT
>JBNKOL010000017.1:0-15325 GCA_050294655.1 Sedimenticolaceae bacterium | reverse complement strand
CCTCTGCTGCGTTGTCCTGCTTGAAAAGGGCATGCCATTCCCTGCGCAGGACGCCTTGCATAGGACTGCTTCTCGGCACGCTGATTTCCTGCTGCAGTATAGGACACTACACTAGGTTCGTGCAGAGATAACCTGACGATTTCTGGGGATCAACGAAAAAAATCACCATCCTCGAGTCGCAGATTCTCCAGGCGATTCATCTGGTCCAGCAGGGTCAACAAAAAGTCACCGCTTTTGATGCGACCCAATCCGCCGCCGGCGCAGCTCTTTTCACTGAAACGGTTGCAAGCGTCGATGCGGCACTGCGGAGCATACACCAGCGCGGGCAGCGGATCACCGCAGTGGCGTCCGCTATTGCTGTCGGTGGAGTGATCACCGGTAATACCGATCACCAGGGATTCCTGCAGCAATGGGGCGATGGCGTCGTCGATCTGACCCAGTAGTGCTCGTTTGGTTACCGGATCGAGATCGTGAGAACTGATGTCGGGTCCCTTGATGTGCAGGAACACCAGATCATGGTCCTGCAGGGCCGCCTGGGCCGTCTCCATCTTTTTCGTCAGATTCGTGTCGGGGAGGGCGGTGAAGCTGGGGTCGCGGAACAGGCTGTAGCCGAACAGGTTGCCGAGGCCGAGTACGGTCTCCTCGCCGGAAATCACGGCGGCACGCAAGTGGAAATGCTGCAGCAGCGTTTTCAGCGTCGGTAGCTTGCCTGGACTGCGGCAGATCACCCCATTGGCCGGCAGCAGGCCCTCGGCGATACGTTGCCGGTTAATCGGGTGCTGATCGAACAGTTCATGGATCTGCCGGGTGAAGCGGTTGATCGCCGCTGCGGTACGTTCGGCGTCCGGGTCCTCGGGCGTTAGCGGTACGCAGCGCTGTACTCCCACGCGGCGATAGTGATTGCCCGGATCGGTATTGCTGATATTGGGGGAGAGATTGTCGCCACTGAGTTTGAGTACCACCCGGTGTTGGGTTGCCGGATGCAGGCTGGCGCGGATGCCTGCTCCGAGATCGATTTCACCGGCTTGCGCCGCCAGGCGGCTAAAGCCTTCGCTGATGCGCCCGGCTCTCCGGTCGAGAATTTCATAGCGCTCGCCATCCTGCTTCAGGGTGGCGAAATTGCAGCGCATATAGATCGCACTCTCTTTATGATTGAAACCGATGCCGGCAGCCTCCACCGGTCCCCGAGGGAGTTTTAGCGCCGCGCGACGTGACAACCCGAACAGTAGACTTATACCCGTATGGGTGCCGACGGGCATGCCGGGCGAGATCGGATCGACCAGACCGCACTGGCCGGCGCTGGCGAGCCGATCCATATTGGGCGTCTGTGCCGCTTCCAGCGGGGTCATGCCGCCAAAACCGGGGATGCCCCTGTCGCCAAGACCATCGATGATGATCATCAAACCTTTGTAGGCAGTCAGCACAGTGGGGTTCCTATCACGATGTGCCACCAAAGACGTCGTCCGCCTTGGCATTGAAGTCCTGTTGCAAGACTTCAATGATGGAGCTCATAATGTGATCGGTGGTCTTCTCCTTGTTGTCATTTTTGTGGATCTGCATGGAGCTGTTGTCCGCCTCGGACAAGAGATAGGACTGTAGCGTCCAGATGCAGTCGAAATTGGAGAGGTACTCGCTCTGTGCACTGCGGTCGGGCGAGGTCACGCCGCGGCCTTGCAGCTGATGTTTGAGTTTGTCCTGTTTCAGAACCGCCAACATCACCGGTACGATGACCGCATTGGAAATCTTACGAAAGCGCTCGATCAGCGCCGGGTGCACATGCACACCTTCCACGATAAGCGAGACACGCTCGCTCAAGGCCCTTTGAATCACGGCTTCGCACGGGACCGAGAGCAGTTCCGACTGATGCAGATAGCCATTGATCATCATCTCCTCGGTATACTCCTGCGACTCTTTATAGCTGGGCATTTTGCGCCAGGCATTGAAGGAGGAGGTGTGCAAAGCCGGCAGCAGTCTCTCCGGGATCAGCATGCGCATCACTTCCCTTAGCATGTCCGTCGACTGGGTGCGAATGATGCCGAGCCGGTGGGCGACCTCGGTGGCGATGGTGCTTTTTCCGCAACCGGTTGTACCGCCGATCAAAACGATGAGAGGGCGGCGCCCGCGTTTATAGTCGATCCAAACCAGATAGCGGGTAGCCGCCTCTTTGCCAAACTGCCGTCGCAGTTCATCGTAGGTCAAGTGGCCGATCTGATTGCTGGTGACCTCGGAACGCTGGGAATCGGCGAGCTGCTGGTAGAGCGACTGGGTGATGAATGCCGCCTTGTCCGCCGACAGGCCGGTAGAGGTCAGGCTGCGACTGTGCTCGACCCGGGAGAAGGGAGTGGCTTGACCGGAGCGGTTGCGAACCGTGATGCTGGAGACCGGAGCGTTCTGCTGATAGACGTCGAGCACATCATGCGCCCTTCGTTTACGCAGTTCGATCAACACCAGTCGGCGCAACTCCTGGGTGGTGAGGTTCGACGTTTGGTTGATCTGTTGCCTGATCTCGGTTGCGAGCTGATAGGCGTCATTGAACGCCATCCCGGCATCGGTCAGCGAACGGGTCAGGATACCTCGCAGAAAGGGTGTGGTAGTGCCCTCGGATGGGTCGGTGATAAAGGTCTTTGCCATTGTTGTTTAGATTGCCCTCAGGGCATCGGAAGGACGCAGACCCCTATCTTTGACCATTCTTGCTGCCTCGTCCAGCTCATGCTGAATCCGCTTCGGTCCATACATAGACCGCCTCTACCTTGTTGCCCGGCGGCGTGTAATGGAGTTGTTTGCACAGCGACCTGACCAGTATGATACCGCGTCCGCTGAAGTGGGTTTCCGATACTTCCCCGGCTTCCAGACCGCTTATATCGAAGCCGCGGCCACTGTCCTCGATCCGAATCACCATGTAGCCGCCACGATGAAGATTGTGGATGCGCAGACCGATGCTAATGCATCCTTCTGTGAGTGATTGCAGTCGCTGCTCACGTTGCTGAAAATAGTGGGTGAAGCCATCCTCGCCCTGTTTCAGACTCGAATCGAGCTGCAGGATGCCGTGGTCCAGGGCATTGACATAGAGCTCGGTCAGAATGGTGAAGAGAGGACGGCGGTGTTCATGCAGTGCGGCGGTTTCCTGTATGTAATTGATCAGAATGGGCACCGGATCGGCATCCCGTAGCTGGGTGCCGTGCAAGGTGAGATGAAACGCAACATAGTCATCCCGCCCCTGTGCCAGCAGCGCCTCAAGCCGTTCCGCTTTGCTTCCCGGGGCGGGCTCATTCTCCTCCCAGCCCGGTAATACACTGGGTATCAGGGGCACCTCTATCACACTGATATCATCATCCTGCGGTGCATTCTCACAGAATATCTCCAGGTTTTCCGCCAACCTGTCGATGAGAAAGTCGCACGCATGGCACTCCGTTATCGAATCAATCAAGCGTTGTTTGCCGAAGAACTCGCCGGCCAGGTTGCGCGCTTCGGTGACGCCATCGGTGGCGAGAATCACTCGGTCACCGGTTTCAATGGCGATGTAGTGGGTTTCATCCTTGAAGCTGATGTCAGGGGTGATTCCCAACGGTAGTGCCTGCGAACTGATACGCTGTTTGACCCGTTGTCGCTGGCGTTCGACCAGGAAGCAATCGGGCATGCCGCAGTTGGTGAGAGTGATATGGTCGAGATTGTGATCGACCTTAAGAAACTGGGCGGCGAGAAACATACCGGTGGGGAGCAGGGTGTTGAGCTTGTTATTGATGGCGGAAAGAATCTGCTGCGGCGCGAATCCCTTTGCCGTCATGGATCGAAACACCTCGGATGTGGGCAGAGCGCCGATTGCTGCCGCCAGTCCGTGGCCGGTAAAATCTCCCAGCAGCACATGCAGGTCATGTGAGGGGGCGAAGGCAGTCAGCATCAGGTCGCCACTGAAGACGCTGGCCGGTTTCAGCAGGCTGCGAATCTGGTCCAGTGCCACGTTGTCAGCGACTACTGCGCTGCTGAATACCTGTTCCGCGATCTCCTCGTCACGCTGCATACGACTGTAGAGCGTGCGGGTGGTCTGATGCAGGGCGCGAATGCGCTCCATGGCCTTAACCTTTGCTTTCAGCACAGTGAAGCTGTAAGGCTTGGCCAGGAAGTCATCCCCGCCCACCTCGACGCAACGGGCCAGTGCCTTCTCGTCAGACATGGCGGTGAGGAAGATGATCGGCACGAAATGGTCGCCAGCCACCTGTTTGATTCTGTGGGTCGCTTCGTAGCCGTCCATCACCGGCATCATGACGTCCATGAAGATGATGTCGGGTTCGGATCTGCTACAGCAGGCAACCGCCTCGGCGCCGTTGCGCGCCTCAAGCACCTCGTAACCCTGTTTTTTCAGCAGGGATTTGAGAATCAGGCGATTGGTATCTTCGTCTTCGACGATCAGAGCGAGACGTTTGATGGGGATGCTGTTCGACATGGTATTCTCTGTAGACGAGGCCTATCCGTCGGCTGCCAGGGAGTATTTTCCATCAAATGGTTTGCTGACTATTGAGAGTGCGCTTTGTGCTTTTCTATGCAGCATAGCGGATATGGGATCTAAATACTTTAAGGAGTCTGCGGATAAGTTATGGACCGATACCTTGCTGTCTAATTGCACCGCTTCTGCGTTACCGATTAATCCTTGACTGGCAGGTGTGAGCGACTGGAAGATGAAAAGCCCGGCTAAGGAAAACCACCCGGTGACTGACCAATCTCTGACAATTAGCTACCCATCGGAGGATGTTGCTCTGCTGGTTTTCAGTGGCGACTGGACCCTCGATACCGCCCATCAGGGGTGGGAATCGGTACGTCACAAGCTCGAGCATCGACAATCCCTGCGCGAGATTCACCTGGACGGTCGGGCCTTGGGTCAGTGGGACAGCAAGCTTCTGACTCTGCTGCAGGGCCTCAGTGGATTTGTTTCCCAACGGGATATCAGGCTCGATCTGACGCATCTGCCCGAGGGAGTGCGGCACTTGCTGGCGCTTTCCCAGGCGGTGCCGGAGCGGGCGCAAAGCGGTCACGCAGAGCAGCCGTTATCCCTGTTGTACCGGGTGGGTGAGTTTACCCTCGATCAGTGGCGTGATCTGCTGCAGTTCAATGCCTTCGTTGGCGAGTTGTTCCTCTCCCTGGGACGTCTGTTGAGAGGCAGAGCGAGCTTTCGTGGCGTTGACCTGCTCAGGTTTCTGCAGTCGGCAGGTCCCGAAGCGCTGCCGATCGTCACCCTGATCGGTCTGCTGGTGGGGGCGGTACTGGCCTTTGTCGGTGCCGTACAGCTGCAGATGTTCGGTGCCGAGATCTATGTGGCCAATCTGGTCGCTCTGGGATCGGTGCGGGAGATGGGCGCCATGATGACAGCGATCATTATGGCGGGACGCACCGGTTCCGCCTACGCCGCGCAACTCGGCACCATGCAGGTCAACGATGAGATCGACGCGTTTAAAACCTTCGGTATCTCAGTGATCGATTTTCTGGTGCTGCCGCGTACCCTGGCCCTGATGATCATGCTGCCGCTGCTGACCCTGTGGGCGGACCTGGTGGGAATAGTCGGCGGTCTGCTGGTGGGAGTCCTGGTACTGGATATCGGCCTGTTGGAGTATCTGATTCAGTCTCGCGAATATCTCGATCTCGGTGACGTCGCGGTCGGATTGATCAAGAGCATCATCTTTGCCTTGCTGATCGCCATGGCGGGCTGTCTGCGCGGTCTACAAAGCGGCAAGAACTCCTCTGCCGTGGGACAGGCCACCACTTCGGCCATGGTGACGGCGATCCTGATGATCGTGATCTGGGACGCTATTACCACCGTACTGTTCAACCGGCTGGGGATCTGAACCGATGAACGAAGCCCAAGCACAGGCAAACCGCTTCACTCAGGCTCACATCGAAGTCAGGGATCTGACCATGGCCTATGGAGATGTCATCATCCAGCGGGATCTCAATTTCGCGATCCAACGGGGGGATATCTTCATCATCATGGGAGGCAGCGGCTGCGGCAAGAGCACACTACTGCGCCACTTGGTGGGTCTCAAGGCGCCGGCACAGGGTGAGGTGGTCTACGCCGGGGAATCCCTTTGGGCGCTCCCGGCGGCGCAACGGGACCGATTGATGCGCCGCATGGGTGTGCTCTATCAGAGCGGCGCCCTTTGGACCTCCATGACCCTGGCCGAGAACCTGGCCCTGCCGTTGCAGACCTACACCGCTCTCTCGTCGGCGCAGATCAGCGAGCTGGTCTCCTATAAACTCTCCCTGGTGGGCCTGAAGGGCTTCGAGACATACTACCCGGCGGAGATCAGCGGCGGTATGCAGAAGCGGGCAGGCCTGGCCAGGGCGATGGCCCTCGATCCCGAGCTGCTTTTCTTCGACGAGCCCTCGGCGGGTCTGGATCCTGTCAGTGCCCGGCTGCTGGACGATCTCATCGTCGAGCTTAACCGCAGTCTGGGCACCACCATCGTGGTGGTAACCCATGAACTGGCGAGCATCTTTGCCATCGGCAGTAATTCGGTTTTTCTCGATGTCGGGAGTAAAACCATGATCGCCGGTGGCGACCCACATATACTGTTGCAGGAGTCGTCGGATCCGCGGGTCAGAAACTTTCTGACCCGTGGCGAAGCGGAAGCGGGCCGGGAAGCGAGAAAGGAGGAGGCTGATGAGTAATCCGGGGAGCATAAAACCGAGCCTCATCGGCGCCTTCGTGCTGGGGGGGATTCTGCTCGGGGTGGCCGTTGTGTTTCTGCTCTCCGACAGCAGCCTGACCCGGCAATCCTCCAAGTTTTTGCTTCATTTTACAGGTGATATCAAGGGTTTGCAGGTGGGTGCCCCGGTCAATTTTCGCGGTGTCAAGATCGGCCAGGTGGAGTCCATGAGCATCGATTATGATAGCCGGACCAAGCAGTTCTCCATCCCCGTGGTCATCAGCATCGAGGACCGTATGGTGGGCTATGACGGCATCAAGAAGAGTAGCGAGGGCCTCTTCGAGGTGCGGGAGATGATCCGCCAGGGGTTACGCGCCCGTCTCAATCTGCAAAGTATCATAACCGGCAAGCTGGAGATCGAACTCGATCTGATCCCAGACAGCCCCATCAGGCTGGTCGGCGACAGCGACAGCGAATATCCCGAGATACCCACCGTCCAATCCAGTCTGGAGAAGATCACCAACGCCTTGGCGGATCTCCCCCTGCAACGCATTATCCGCCGGGTCTCCGGGATTCTGGATATCATCGACAAGTCCCTGGCGGACGGACAGTTGGAGAAGGCACTGCAGGGCATCGTGCAGGTGGCCGGGCGTCTCGACAACATCACCCGTCAGTTGGAGCGAGAGACGCCGCAGCTGTTGGCCAACAGTCAGGGGAGTCTGCAGGATGCTCGGGCGATGATGAGCGAACTGAGCGCCACGGCGCGGGAGATGCGCCAGTTGCTCCAGCACACCGGCGGCAGGCTCGATGTCGCCTTCGATAACTGGGACAGCACCCTGGTCAGTAGCGAGGCGACCTTCAAACAGGTCCGGCAGATGGCCGATTCGGCAGATCGGGCGATTCGTCAGGACTCCCCCCTGATATCGGAGCTGAACGCCACCCTGCGGGAGTTGAAGGCGGCGGCGCGCTCCATTCGCGTGATGTCCGACTATCTGGAGCGCCACCCCGAAGCCATATTGCAAGGTAAGCAGTGATGAAGGGATATACCCGAATAGTGATGTCGATCGCGTTGCTGCTCTGGCTGGCCGGATGCGCCTCTCCCTCTCAGCCCTCCCGCTTCTATCGCTTGGCGAGCGGTACGCCGCCGCTGGCCATGCCCCAGCCTGCAATCCCCGCACAACCGTTGCCCCTGATCGGCGTCGGCCCGGTACAGCTCGCCGGCTACCTTGACCGGCCCCAGATCGTGACACGCAGCACAACCTATCGCCTTCAACTGCATGAGTTCGACCGCTGGGCCGGCACCCTGCAGGAGAATACGCTCCAGGTGCTCAGCGATGTGCTGCAAAGGGAGCTGCCCGGCACCCAGGTTATCGGCTATCCCTGGCACAATGGCGTCCACCCCGACTACGAGGTGCTGCTGACCATCAATCGCTTCGAGCGAGAGGGGGGGAGGGTGCGGCTGGATGCCAGCTGGACCCTGCTGGCGCAGCCCCAGGGGCATGGGGTGCGACTGGGCAGGCTGCATTTCGAGGCGCCGGTCGACGACAGCAGCATGGAGGCCGTGGTGGCCGCCGCCAGCGATACATTGGAACAGTTGGCTCGAAGTCTTGCCGTCGAGCTGGCACCGCTGCTGCGCTCCGAGCACTGAACGGCGGTGTGGGATCTGCGGTGAAGGGGGCCGACAACACCCTCTGTACTCAATCGATAGTGACGGATGACGGCGCATCATGCTCGTGTTTGATGCGCCGTTTCCATTTCGGTCAGCGGATAGGGACGGCATAAGCCGAGACAGAATCCCTACCTCTTTCGCGGCGAAGTCGCGCACGCATCTATCCTGAACCTGTCATATTGCGGTCATGGAACTGCCAGCCAAGGGTCATTCAGCCAACATAATCCCTGGCTAAATTAGTCGGTGCTTTTCATACCATCTAATTTATTGGAGAACCGCAAATGCGAAACTTCGCAAAGACAACAATCTCAGCAGGCGTACTGTTGGCGTTCACGCAGACCGCTGCTGCTGGAACCGATCTCTTCTTCAATCCGCTGACTCAGTCGGCGGCCGTCGCCCAGATACCGAACCATCTCAACGAGCTGAACTCGCCCTGGCAGGCGCCCGCCGGCGTCAGCTATACCAACCTGACCAGTCTGCATGAAATCGAGGCCGATGACGATCAGTCAACCGTGCGGGTGCCGGGACTCGGGGCAAACGCGTCGATGACCGACATGAGCGCATTCGATCCCAGCGGTCGCTATATCTTCCTGCCTCACGAGACCCAGTTCGGCGCCGGCGTGACCCGTTATGATACGGCAACGGACAAGGCCACCAACCTTTTTATGGGCGATATGAACGGCGCCAACGGCGTCTGGGACGACGATTTCGGCGCTCTCGATCCGGCCACCTGGACGCCCAGGAATACCTTGCTGGTCGCCGAGGAGTGGTCCGGTCAGGGCCGGGCCTTCGAGATCCTCAATCCGCTGGCGGATGTGGCTGCCGGCGAGCAGGTCATCGTCAACGAGCTGAACAGTATCCCCAATGTCTCCCATGAAGGTCTGCGCTTCAACCACCGGGGCAGTGCGATCTACTTTGTGGACGAAAACAACTCCGGCTCCATTTACAAGTTTGTTCCCACAAGAAGGGGCGACTACAGCAAAGGCCAGTCCTTTGTCCTCGTTGTCGATAGCTTCAGCGGCGACGCTTACGCCAACTGGAACAGCGGGGCGAACGCCGGCGCCACCCGCACGGGCATGGCGAGCTGGGTGCCGCTGACCGATGCCGGGGGCGAGGCGCTGCCGGGTATCGCCGACCCCTTCGACAACTTCACGCGTGGCGGACGGGCCGCGGCCGATGATCTCAACGGCACGCCTTTCGGCCGGCCGGAGGACGTGGAAGTGGGTTATCTCAAGAACCGTCATGAAGTGCTCTATTTCACGGCGACCTCCGAGCAGGCGGTCTACTCCGTTGAAGAGTTGCCTTACGGCAGAGCGGTCGTGCGGCTTGCCGCCCAAGCCGGAGAGACCCCCTACAACCTGGGCTATCCCGCAACCACGGGTACCCTGAGTTCGCCGGACAATCTGGCGCAGGATGCCCTCGGCAATATCTACGTCGTCGAAGACAAGCCCAATGGCGACAATGTGGGCGGCGATGTCTGGTTCCTGCGTGACGCCGACGGGGACGGTGTGGCCGAGTCGCTCGATCATTTTCTCAGCCTGCAGGTCAAGGGAGCGGAGAACACCGGTATGATCTTCAATCCGGCCAAGCCGACTCAGTTCATCATCAATGTGCAACATCCGGAAAGCACGCTCGACGTCGACAACGGCATGGGCGATGCCACCTGGTTGTTCGATATCGGGGAGGTCGTGGCACCCCCTTGTCTGGAACATGACCAAGAGGACGGAGTGACCTCCTGCGACGAGTCGAACGGCACCAACTTCATCAAGAAGCTGACGAAACGCAGCAGACGGTAAAGGCCGGCAGAGACGGCTTCCACAGGTCTTGATAACCTCCTGCGGGACGATATCGATCACTTGAACTCCAACGCCTGGCCCCGGGGCCAGGCGTTGATATGTGGCAGGCCTCTGCTATCCCAACTGTTCTACCCAGCAAACCCCCGTTACATTTTGTTTTTTACCAGGCTTTTGCGCAATTGTTAAAAAACAGAAGAAAATCCAGTGAACAGTGGCAATATGGCGGAATTTCAATCCGGTCTTTTTCACGCTTTTTCGACCTGTCGGGATATCTTACAAGCGGACTCGGCTGGGCTGTTTTTCTGCAATGCTGGGGGGGCTCTGATCATGCCTGAGAAGGCCGGCATTCAGGTGATTGATAATCCTGGATTCAGACCTTCGCCGGATTGACGAAGGAGGTATTGTGCAGCGTCTCCTGAAGTGACCTGCTCAACGCTTTTCTTATCTCTTCAATCTTAATCGTTGCTTCGGTTTATTATGAGCTGTCGGGGTATTTTACAAGTGCCATAACGAGGGGAAATCGCTCATATATTAAGTTGATGAAATGTCCGTGAAGTTTGATTCTGGTATGGAGATTGCCGCCTACTTTTCGACATCGTTGAGATGTTGGAACGGAGAGATGAAACCGCGTATTTATCTCTCATTTTGTTCTTAATGCACTAAATCGAGCAACGGAGTGTGAGATGAAACAGCTACTATCAGTTCTCATATTGCTTCTTGCATCCCTATCGACGTCTCAGGCAGGATTCGTTAAGAAGGGAACGATATGGAGCGCTGCGATCGGAGGAAACGACCATACGTACTATCTGGTGGAGTTTCCGAATTACAGTTGGGGTGATGCTCAAGTTGATCTGTACTCATCTGTTGGATCCGGTTATCACCTGGCGACGATAACAAGTCAGGCTGAGCAGGATTTCCTGCTCAACTATCTCTTTACCAGTAGCATTCCGGGCGTTGACTATTATGGGGAGTACTGGCTGGGCGGCTATCAATTTCCCATCAGCACACCTGACAAGAACGCCAACTGGCAATGGGTGACGAACGAGCCATGGAACTACACCAACTGGCTACCCATGGAACCGAATGATCAAGGTGGCCCCGGCATCGAACAGCACCTGGGCATCAAGTACTATGCTACCTCCGCAGGGTGGAACGATGAAGCCTACTATGGAAATATAAAAGGATACATCGTGGAAAGCGTTCCCGAACCCTCCCTCATTCTTCTCATGGCGACAGGCCTGGCCGGTGTTGGTTTAGCAAGCCGTAAGCTGCAACTGACTTGAGTGATAAACCAACTTTTTATCTCACTTGCCCCGTTTCGTGCGGGGCCTGTTGTTTTGGATTGCTGCGCCTGGACCGGCAATGCGCACAATGAGCAGAACAGATTGATCACGCAGCTGTAGCGCCAGCGATGCCATGCAATGCATATGACACTATATCGCCATGCAACATGGCCCTGCTTCCTGCCATTTTCTCCCCAGTGAAGAAAAGCGGATAGGGGGGATTTGTCGCCCGCTTACCCCTCAGCGCTGACCGGCGGCGGGTTGAGTCCCGGCGCTGGGTTCGACAGGTGCGGCGGTTCCGTCCGCTGCGGATGTCGCATCTGGCGCTGCAACCGGCACAGGTTCCGCTTCAGGCTCAGGTGCCGGAGGTTCATACCGCTGCGCCTGCACCAGCACACCGAGGAGCGGATGATCGAGGTAGTGCAGCTTGCCGCTGCGCATGCGACGAGTGGTCTGCAGGCGATAGCTACGAACGGACGGGCCCATGTAGTAGGCATCTCCGTCATCGGGAGTGAGTGGCAGGCGCAGCACCAGGTCAGTTTCCAAATGGAGGAAGCGTTTGACGCCGATTTTCAGCGTGCCTTCCAGTTTAGGTGGGTTCATGGGGCCGGGCTCGCCCGCATCGGGCGGCAGATAGAGATAGAGGCTCTGCGCCTTTTCCGGATCGACCACTTGCTGACGCCAGGCCACATGGTAGAGGGGACGGTAGTTGCGCGAATTGCGGAATGCCGTCCAGATGTTGTCCAGGCGTCTCTCCTTGGCGGGCAGCAGACGATAGGGGATCGGCAGATTGTTTTTCAAGGTGGCGCGGCCCCGGGCGTCGAAGGGGATCGCGTTCTCGAATGAGGGTGCGCCCGGATCGTCAGGCCAAGCCTCGGTGGAACCGGCGCCCTTGTCGATACGCCGGAAGACCAGTACCTCGAACTCGTACCAGGGTGGCTCGCTGTTGGCTTCCGGCTCTTCCGCGGGCAGGCGTGCGGGCAGGCTCAGCAGCAGGCCGAGGGCGAGGGTGGGCAGGGCAACTCTCAGGATTCCATACATCATCAGGTTCGTGGCTCAGTCAGTCAGGGTGTCGAGCAGGTCATGGATCCGCTCGACCCGTTTTTCGGGTGCTTCAAGATCGGCGGTATAGCGTAGCTTATCACCTCCATCCAGGCGGTAGGTATGGGGGCGGCTCTGGATCAATGCGATGAGCTTCCCAGGATCCACATTCGGGGTCTCCCCGAACAGCAGGCGGGCGCTCTTGGGTCCGGCATCGATCTTCCGAATGCCCAGGGGGTGAGCGCGCAGCTTCAGTTCGGTGATGGCGAAAAGGTTTTTCGCCGCCTCCGGCAGCAGGCCGAAGCGGTCTATCATCTCTACCTGTAGCTCCCGCAACTCCGCTGCGTTGGCGGCACTGGCGATACGCTTGTAGAGCACCAGGCGGGTATGCACGTCGGGTAGGTAGTCCTCCGGCAGCAGGGCGGGAATGTTGAGTTCGATCTCGGTACCGTGATCGAGAGGACGATCGAGCTCCGGCTGGCGGCCCGCCTTGAGGGCGGCCACCGCCCGTTCCAGTAGTTCGGTGTAGAGGGAGAAGCCGATCTCCTGGATCTGTCCGCTCTGCTCCTCACCCAGCAGCTCGCCGGCGCCGCGGATCTCCAGATCGTGGGTGGAAAGAGTGAATCCGGCGCCAAGATCTTCCAGCGATTCAATGGCTTCCAGGCGTTTTTTTGCGTCGTTTGTCATGCTGGCGACGGGTGGCGTGAGCAGATAAGCATAGGCTCGGTGGTGGGAACGCCCGACCCGGCCACGGATCTGGTGCAGTTGGGCCAGCCCCAGCTTGTCGGCCCGGTTGATGATCATGGTGTTGGCAGTCGGTACGTCAATACCGCTCTCCACAATGGTGGTGCAGACCAGCAGGCTGAAGCGTTGATGGTAGAAGTCGCGCATGATGCCTTCGAGCTGGCGTTCGCGCATCTGGCCATGGGCCACCTGCAGACGGATGCCGGGCAGTAGGGACTCCAGCCGCTCGGCCATGTTGTCGATGGTCTTCACCTCGTTGTGCAGGAAGTAGATCTGGCCGCCGCGTTTGAGCTCACGCTGGCAGGCCTCGACGATCAGGCTGTCGCTCCATTCACTGACGAAGGTCTTGATCGGGTGGCGAAGCGCCGGCGGCGTGGCGATGATGGAGAGGTCACGCATGCCCGACATGGCCATGTTGAGGGTGCGCGGGATCGGCGTAGCGGTCAACGTCAGCAGATCGACCTCGCTGCGCAGGGCCTTGAGGCGCTCCTTGTGGCGCACGCCGAAGCGGTGCTCCTCATCGATGATCACCAGCCCCAGGTTTTTGAACTTGATTCCCTCCGAGAGCAGCTTATGGGTGCCGACCACGATATCGATGGTGCCTTTTGCGAGTCCATCCATGACCTGTTGTTGCTGCTTGCCGGTACGAAAGCGCGACAAACTCTCCACCTTGACCGGCCAATCGGCGAAACGGTCGGAGAAGTTCTGGTAGTGCTGTCCGGCCAGCAGGGTGGTAGGCACCAGCACAGCCACCTGACGGTTGCCCTGGGTGGCGACGAAGGCGGCGCGCATGGCCACCTCGGTCTTGCCGAAGCCCACATCGCCGCAAACCACCCGATCCATCGGCTGTGATGACTCCATGTCAGCCAGCACCGCTTCGATGGTCTGCTGCTGATCGGGGGTCTCCTCGAACTCGAAGGAGGCGGCGAAGGCCTGGTACTCCGCGTCGGGCGCAGGAAACGCGACGCCCTTGCGTGCGGCGCGGCGGGCGTAGATCTCCAACAATTCCGCCGCCACATCGCGGATCTGCTTGGCCGCTTTGCGTTTGGTCTTCTCCCATTGGTCGCCGCCGAGCCGGTGCAGAGGGGCGTTCTCCGGCGAGGCGCCGGCGTAGCGGCTGATTAGATGCAGCGAGGCGACCGGTACGTAGAGCTTGTCGCCCTTGGCGTACTCCAGGGTCAGGAACTCGGTGGTCATGCCGCCCACCTCGAGGGTCTGCAGACCCTGGTAGCGGCCGACGCCGTGATCCTCGTGCACTACCGGGGCGCCGATGTGCAGCTCGGTGAGGTTGCGTACGATCTGGTCCGGGTCCTGGCTCACCTTGCGGCGTCGCCGCTCCTGTCTCACACGTTCACCGTAGAGCTGGGTCTCGGTGATCAGGGCGATGCCATCCTCCGACAGCCACAATCCCTGCTCCAGCGGCGCCACACAGAGGCCGATGGGGGCGTCGGCATCGAGGAAGGCGGGCCAGCTGTCGAAGACCTTCAGGCTGATTTCCAGATCCCGCAGGGCGGCTTGCAGCAGTTCTCGCCGGCCGGCGCTCTCGGCGACGAAGAGGACCCGTTGCGGTTGTTGCGACAGAAATCGCTTCAGGGCAGCGGCCGGTTGGCTGCTGCGGGCCTGGAAGGCGACTGGCGGCGGCAGGTGGGTCTGGAAGTTGATGGCGCCGGCATAGCCTTTGGCGCGTTGCGCCAGCTCATGGCTGCTCAGCTGTACCGACTGGCCCTGTTTCAGACTGGCGACCAGCTCCTCCGGGCGCAGGTAGAGCTCCTCGGGTGGCAGCAATGGGCGCTCGATGTCGTGGCGGCGTGACGCATAGCGCTGCTGCACATCGGCCATGAAATGGTCGGCCTGCTCGCGGACGTCGCCGAATTGGATCAGCAGGCGTTCTGCGGGGAGGTAGTCGAACAGGGTGGCCGTCTGTTCGAAGAACAGGGGCAGATAGTATTCGATGCCGCTGGGGGCCTTGCCATCCGAGACATCGCTGTAGATCAGGCTCTGTTGCAGATTCCCCTCGAACTGCATCCGGTAGTTGCGGCGGAACAGCGTAATGCCCGCCTCGTCGAGGGGGAACTCCCGCGCCGGCAACATTTCGATGCGCTCCAGCTTCTCTGCCGAGCGCTGGGTCTCCGCGTCGAAGGTGCGGATGGTGTCGAC
>JBNKOL010000016.1:0-40946 GCA_050294655.1 Sedimenticolaceae bacterium | reverse complement strand
ATGGTCGGGGTGAGAGGATTCGAACCTCCGGCCCCTGCCTCCCGAAGACAGTGCTCTACCAGGCTGAGCTACACCCCGAATGACGTTGTGACAGACTGACACTGCCGCAGCGAGCGACAGATAGTAATGGAAACGGGGGGGCGATTCAATTGGTTCTGGCGACGGAGAAGTCTGCCAGCTCGGCCAGGGCTTGCCGGTAGGGGGTAGCGGGGAGTTGCGACAGGGCCTGTTTCGCCAGCTCCGCTTGCTCACGCGCGAGCTGCTGTGTGTAGGCGATGGCATCGCTTGCGCCGATCGCCTGCATGACGAAATCGATCTGATCCAGACCGCCCTGCTCGATGATCTGACTTAACCGTTGTCGGGTCGCTTCGTCCGTCTGTTTCATGGTCTGGATCAGAGGCAGGGTCGGTTTGCCCTCGGCCAGGTCATCACCAATATTTTTCCCGATGTCGGATTTGCTGGCGTCGTAATCGAGGGCGTCGTCCACCAGCTGAAAGGCGATGCCCAGGTGCAGGCCGTAGTCGGCCAGGGCCTGTTGCTGCTGCTCGGAGGTCCCGGCGATGATGCCGCCCAGACGCGCACCGGCCTCGAACAGCGTGGCGGTCTTGCGCACGACCACCTCCATGTACTCGGCCTCGCTGGTATCCGGGTTGTGGACGTTGAGCAGCTGTAGCACTTCGCCTTCGGCAATCCGGTTGGTGGCATGGGAGAGGATTTCCATGACCCGCATCTCGCCCACGCTCACCATCATTTCAAAGGAACGGGAGTAGAGAAAATCGCCCACCAGCACGCTGGCCTCGTTTCCCCATACGGCATTTGCCGTCTCCCGGTTGCGGCGCAGATCCGAGCCGTCGACCACGTCATCGTGCAGCAGTGTGGCGGTGTGGATGAATTCGATGATGGCAGCCAGGTCGATGTGCTTGCTTCCGGTGTAGCCGCAGGCCTGGGCCGCCATCAGCACGATCATCGGCCGTAGCCGTTTGCCGCCGCTGTGGACGATGTAGGCGCCGATCTGATTGATCAGTACCACGTCCGATTGCAGGGACTGGATGATCAGCCGATCGACTGAATCCATGTCACTGGCAATGAGTTGACGAATTGTTGTTATATCCATGGAACGGCATATCTGTGCAAAAAACTCCCGCATGCTAGGAGGCGGTGAGGGGGGTGTCAAGGAGAATGGTTGTCTCCTGAGGTACCGATAACAGGAATGGAGTTCATGCGCTCAATGCTGGCAATGGCGGCAGAAGAAGCTGGAGCGCTGTCCAATGACACGACTGCAAACGGGCTTGCCGCACTGCGGGCAAGGCTCCCCCGTACGTCCGTAGACCTGTAGTTGCTGGGCGAAATAGCCGGGACGGCCATCCTCCTGCTGGAAATCGCGCAAGGTGGTGCCCCCCTGGGCGATGGCCTCGGTGAGCACGCTCCGGATGGCCTCGACGAGTCTGTGGTAGCGCTCCGCCGAGATCCGGTTGCCAGCCCGCGCGGGGTGGATGCCGGCGCGGAAGAGCGACTCGCTGGCGTAGATGTTGCCGACGCCGACCACCACATGGCTGTCCATGATCAGGTTCTTGACCGCACTGCGACGGGTCATGCCCAGTCGGTGCAGGTAGATGCCGTCGAAGGTCTCGTCCATTGGCTCCGGCCCAAGCGCGGCGAGCAGGGGGTGTTCGTTGGGTGGGTCAGTTGTCCAGAGTACGGCGCCGAAACGCCGGGGGTCACGCAGACGCAGGGCTTGACCGCCGCTCAGGCAGAGGTCGAAATGGTCATGTTTGTGGGGTGGGGTGGCGGCGTCGAGTACACGCAGGCTGCCGGACATGCCCAGGTGCATGAGCAGATGGCCATGATGAAACCGGATCAGCAGATATTTTCCCCGCCGTTCCACTTCGAGCACCTTACGTCCCTTGAGCAGCGTGGGCAGCTGCGCCGGGATCGGCCAGCGCAGGCGCGGTTGGCGCACGATGACGCGGCTGATGCGTCGGTCCTGAAGGTGGGGGGCGATTCCCCGGCGGGTGGTCTCGACCTCGGGCAGTTCGGGCATCAGGGGGACTCCTGCCAGGCCGAGAGGGGCGCCGTCAGGTGGTGGTAGAAGCCATCGGCTATGAGATGGATCTGCTTACCGATGCGTACATAACGCCAGCCGTTGACGGGATCGGTGGCGCCGAACTCGAGCGTCAGCCCGTTGAGAAGCACTCGGGTTGGCGCCGGATCGAGACCGAAGGGTGTCAGGTCAGAGGGTGCTGTGAAACGTTCCAGGCTCGGTGTGTCGCAGATTCCCAGTAGCTGGGTGATCCGCTGCTGGTCGGCGATGACGGAACCGCTGCGCCAGATGCCCGCCTGCTTGCGCAGCACAATCTGCCGTGCAGAGAGATGGCTGATCTCGATCCGGTCGATCTGGCTGGGATCGAGTGGCGTGAGGGGGGGGAAGCCGGGAGGTTGGGCGCGCCAGACCAGCAGCCCCAGTAGGCCGACCACAATCAGCAGGATCAGGTTGAGCCGCAGTCGTCGCGCCATGTTCAGGCCCGATTGCGGCGCCAGGCCAACAATAACCCGCTTGCCAGTAGCGCCAGGGGGGCCAGGATCAGTGAGCCGAGACCGATGATGGCGATGGCCGGCTTCGACAGATGGAGTTCCCGGTCGCTGGCGGGGGTGCTGGGGATGCCGAGCATTCGGTCATCGCCGGTGAGCCAGCGTACCAGAGTCAGGCCCAGATCCTGATTGCCCGCGTTACCGAGGAAAGTGTTGGAGAGGAAGTCCCCATCGCCGACAACAATCAGGCGCTGCTCTCCTCTCTCCCGCTCACGGGTTAGGGCAAAGCCGAGTGTAAGTGGTCCCGCCATCTCTCCCTCAAGGGTGTTGCGCTCGATATCCCCGCTCAGGGGGCCGGTCTCGTTCCAGCTGCGCGCCAGGGTCTGTAACAACGGTGTAACCTGCCACTCCGTATCGGTGGTCGCGCTGAGGGCCGCTGCCTGGGGGAAAAGGCTCAGCAGCTTGAACTCCCGGGTGGCGGGATGCTGCGGATAGTTAGGCACCAAGGCGACTGCCGGGTTGTCGATGCCGAGTTCATGCACGTTGGCGTCGACAATGGTGCCTGGCAACTGTTCGATGCCGGTTAGCCGTTTTACCAGGGAGGCGGCCACCTGCGCTTCCGGATCACTCAGCAACAGTAGATTGCCGCCCAGTTTGAGATAGGATTCCAGCCGTTCGATCTCGCCTTCCAGAAGTGGCCGCTCAGGCGAGGCGATCACCAGCAGGGCAGTGTTGTCGGGCAGCGCGGGCGAGGTGGCAAGATCGAGTCCGACTACCTGAAAGCCCTTCTGTCTGAGCATAAGGCCGAAATCTCCCAGGTCGTGGTTCGCGCTCCCCAGCAGATCGCGTTCGCCATGCCCGCTGAGACTGGCGATCCAATGCTCGTCACGCTGAGTCAGTCTCAGGATGGCGTTGGAGAAACGTTCCTCGTCGAGCTGTTGCAGCCGCTCCTCCCGCTCGCCATAACGCAGCTGTATCTCGCCGGAGAGGCTGATCCCCTGATGACGTGCCGCATCGGGATTTCGCAAGGGATCGACGAACTGCAGGATGATGTCCGGCTTGGCTCGCTGATAGCGGGCGACGAAGCGGCGGATACGATCGCGTAGGGAGGTATTCTCGGAGGTATAGGCGACTACCGTCAGCGAGCCGGGAGTTCGTTCCAGGATACCGATGCTGACCGGATTCAGGCTGTTGCTGCCGTGCCGGGTCCAGTCCCACTGTAGGGTATAGCGGCCGCTCAACCAGGCCAGCAATAGCGCCAGAGTGAGCAGCAGCAGGTGGAACAGCAGATCGTGGATGCGTGCCCGCATTCAACCGCTCCTGCGCCGATCGAGCCGGTACAGCGCCAGGCCGAGGAACAATGCCATCAGAATCAGAAAGTAGGCCAGGTCACTGCTGTGTACCAGCCCGAGCTGCAGGTTCAGATAGTGGCTGGGCCAGGCCAGCCAGTGCAGCAGGCTACCGCTCTCGGTATGTTGATCCAGCAGTGAAAGGAGCAGCAGCAGGCCATAGGCGCCGGCGGCGGCGATCCCTGGATTCTCACTCTGTACAGAGATATAGAGACCGATGGCGATAAACAGCGCAGCAAGCAGCGACAGCCCCAGGCTGGCGGCGGCGATCAGGCCCAGATCGATCGGGGTGCCGATGCGCAGGCACAGGCTCAGGCCGCCGGGCATGAGAACGAACAGCAACAGGAACAGCAGCAGGCCGAGAAATTTCCCCAGCAGGATGGTGCTGACGCTGATCGGCGCACTGCTCAGCAGGCTATAGGCCCCGCTGCGGAAGAGCTCGCTGAAACTGCGCAGGGTGAGGATCGGGGTGATGATCAGCAACACCACCGCGGCGAGGCCGAAAAGCTGCAGCCCCAGGTGATGGCTCAGGCCGAGGGTGCGTGCCTCGGGTTGCATGCCGACGAAGGCCTCCAGGGTGCCGAGAAACTGCCAGCTCAGCAGGCAGAGTCCCAGCGCGAGCATGACCCAGGCCAGCGGTGTGCGCAGCAGTCGCCGCCACTCGATCCAGGCGAGCCGCAGGATCATGCGCCACCTCCGGCGGTCGCCTCGAGATAGCGTTGCTCCAGACTGACTTGCTCGGGGGTCAGCTCGGTCAATCCCCACCCTTGCGCCAGGATCTGGTTGGCGAGTTCACTGGCACGACATCCGGGTCGCAGCGTGACGCGAAAGCAGTCGGTGTGGAGATGTTCCACCTCGGCGACCGGGGCGAGGGCGCTGATCAGTGATCTATCGGGGGCCTGCTCCAGGCCGACCCGGTAGCAATTCTCCTGCGGCGGCTCAAGATCGCCCTGATAGACGACACACCCCTCGCGCAGGATCATCACCCGGTTACAAGTGGCTTGGATCTCGGAGAGGATGTGGCTGGAGATGATCACCCCGCGATGTCGCGCCAGCGACTGGATCAGCTCACGCACCTGGCGGATCTGTGCCGGATCGAGTCCATCGGTTGGTTCGTCCAGGATCACCAGCCGGGGGTCATGGATGATTGCCTGAGCCAGACCGACCCGTTGCTGATAGCCTTTGGAGAGTTTGCGGATCAGGCGCCCGCCCACCGCTTCGAGTCCGCACTGTTGCTTGACCCGTTCCAGTGCGCTGCGGCTGGCTTTGGTGTCGAGTCTGCGCAGGCGGGCGCAGTCGGTGAGGTATTCGTCGACGGTCTGACTCTGCAACAGAGGTGGGCGCTCGGGCAGGTATCCGAGATGCCGTTTGGCTGGGATCGGCCGTTGTAGAAGATCCTCGCCACAGATTTCTATGCGTCCGCCGCTCGGCGCCAGGTCGCCGCAGAGCATACGCATGATGGTCGATTTGCCCGCTCCGTTCGGCCCCAGCAGGCCAAGAATTTCACCGGCGTCGAGCTGCAGGTCAAGGGGCTCGACCACCTCTCTGCCGTGAAAGCTGCGCTGGAGTTCTACTGCGTTGAGAAGGGTGGACATCGGCAGCAAGATACAGCAATCCGGTTGGGTTGAAAAAGTCATTGCGCACTTGGTCTGGCCTCAGCCCATAAACCCATGTGGCAAGTAGCTGACCGGGTTGATTCCGGCGCTTAAACATATCACCCTGCGCAATCGGATCAAGCGCAGTTTTTATTAACCCGGCACCATAATAGGCCATGTTCAGCCGATGTCAGCCTGTCTACAGCAAGGCATCAAAACGCCACCGTAGTACTCCTACGGTAAGTTTTGATAACGCCGCTGTAGACAGGCTGACATCGGCCTATCAAATTTTATCGCAAGGACAGGGACGCCAAGAATGCCCTTGCTCAGTGTTGTGGCTCTTGCCAAGGGGTTGGCCATTGCCGGCGAGCCACGCCTTGATCAAGGGCATTCTTGGCGTCCTGAACATGGCCTATTATGGTGCCGGGTTAATAACAAGGCGGTTTCATACCTATGGTTGACAACGGGCAACCCCTAATCGGCATCGATACCGGTGGCACATTCACCGATTTCGTACTCTTCCGCCCCGATGCCATTCGTATACACAAGGTGCTATCGACCCCGGCGGCGCCGGAGGTTGCGATTCTGCAGGGCGTACGGGAGCTGGGTCTGGAGCCGGCCGGTCTGCGCGTGATCCACGGTTCCACCGTGGCCACCAATGCGGCCCTGGAGGGCAAAGGGGTACGTACCCTCTACATCGGCAACCGGGGGCTGGGTGATCTGTTGACCATCGGCCGCCAGGCGCGGCGCGAGCTCTACAATCTACAGCCACAGCCCATCCCGCCGCCGGTACCGCCATCTGACTGTCTGGAGACCGGCGGACGCATTACGCCAAGGGGCGAGGTCATCGAACCCCTGGATGAGCGGCAACTGACGGAGCTGGCCGACCGGGTGGCCCAGAGCGGCGCCCGTTCGGTGGCGATCAACCTGCTCTACAGTTACCTGGACGACCGCTTCGAGCGGGCCATCGAGGCAGCGCTGCCGGCTGACTGTTTTGTTTCATGCTCCTCGGCGGTGTTGCCGGCCGGTGGCGAGTATGAACGCGGGATCGCCACCTGGCTCAATAGCTGGGTGGGGCCGCTGGTGGCGGGGTATCTCGAGCGGCTGCAGGCAGGTCTGCTGGGAGCGCAGGTCTCTGTGATGCAGAGTGCAGGCGAGGCGATCGCGGCCGGCCAGGCAGCGCGTCAAGCGGTGCGCATGCTGCTTTCGGGGCCGGCGGGAGGGCTGGTGGGCGCCGGCTTCACCGCGGGCAGCTCGGGCCGCAGCCGCTTACTCAGCCTCGATATGGGGGGTACCTCAACGGATGTGGCGTTGATCGACGGTGCTCCCCGCCTGACCCGGGAGGGGCGGATCGGTGCCTGGCCGGTGGCGGTGCCGATGGTCGATATGCACACCATCGGCGCAGGCGGCGGCTCCATCGCCCGGCTCGATACGGGTGGCATGCTACAGGTGGGGCCGGAGTCGGCCGGCGCCGATCCGGGACCTGCCTGCTACGGACAGGGCGGGAGATCGCCGACCGTCACCGATGCCAATCTGGTGCTGGGTCGGCTGCGGTCGGAGGCCTTCCTCGGCGGACGCATGAAGCTGAATCGGGAGGCGGCGATCCGCGCTGTGAGCCGTCTGGGCGAGGCCATGGGATTGCCGCTCGAGGCGGCGGCCGAGGGGATCATCCGGGTCGCCAATGAACACATGGCCCGTGCGCTGCGGGTGATTTCGGTGCAGCGGGGGATCGATCCGCGAGGCTATACCCTGGTCTCCTTCGGTGGTGCCGGCGGTCTCCATGTCTGTGCTCTGGCCGATGCCCTGGGTTTGCATGAGGCGATGGTTCCGGTGCACGCCGGAGTGCTTTCCGCCCTGGGCATGCTGGCCGCGCGGCCAGGACGCCAGCTGGTGCATGCCCATCCCGGTCTGTTGCAAGAGATGGATGAGCATCTGCTGTGGCAGGCTGTGGAGGCTTTGGCCGATAGCGGGGTGAAGGATCTGCAGGCGGAGGGGTTTGCGGCTGACGCCGTCAGTCGGGACTACAGTCTCGATTTGCGCTATCTGGGGCAGTCCTACACATTGAATATTCCCTGGAGGAGCAGTGATCAGGCGGTGTCCGATTTCCATCGTGCGCACGAATCACGCTACGGACATCGTATGCATGCACCGGTGGAGTTGGTCAATCTATGCGTATCCCTGAACGGCCCCGAGAGCGGCTTGATACTATCGGCCGAGCAAGACGGGCAACCGGCTGAGGTGATTGAATGGCTGCGCTTGAGTGGCATTGAGCAACCGGTGGCACGTTACGAACGGAGTGAACTTGCGGTTGGACAGCGACTCACCGGGCCGGCGCTGATCACCGAAATGGCATCGACCACCTGGCTCGCCACCGGCTGGGAGGCGACCCTGGATGTGAGCGCCAACCTGCTGCTGGCGCGACAGCAGTCGGACTCGGAGGTTACTTGAGCGCCTGCAACGATCGTTGTTCAGAGAAGGCCAGCTCACTGGCATCGAGATAGAGTTCGTGGATCTGTTCCCGGCTAAGCCCGGGGAAGTCGACTTGATGCCACTCGCCGGCCTCCACTTGCAGGGTGCAGCGCAATGCCTGGCCGGCAATGCCCGCGCCCGTCAGCAGGGCCTGGTTGACCTCCTCTGAGAGGGAGAGCTCCTGCACGATCTCGCTGAGGGGGCGATTCAGCAGCAGATCGAGGGTCGAGAAGAGGCCGATGAGGAAGCCGCTGCTGTTGTTGGGTTCAGCGCTCAGTATCAGCCGTTCGCAGAGGTTGGCCCGTACCAATGCCATCAAATAGTGATCCTCCAGGCGGTCGTTCAAGCCGGCTATCACCAACAGGCTGACCCAATCGCGTATCCGGCGCAGTCCCATGTAGATCACCGCCTGGCCGATGGAGTCAATCTTGCGCGGGATGCCGATCGATGCGGAGTTGATGTAGCGCAGCGTTTTATAGCCGAGCCCCGCGTCCCGGCTAATGAGGGCTTCGATCTCATGGATACCGGTATCGGGTAGATTGAGTTCCGTCAATAGTCGCAGCACCAGCGTCTGGTTCTCCTCCAGCCGCTTACCGCCGATCAGCTCAGGGCGTGAAAAAAAGAAGCCCTGAAACAGCTCGAAGCCCATCTCGCGCAGGGACTCATACTCTTCTCTTGTCTCGATTTTCTCCGCCAGCAGCTTGAGGTTATGGCAACGGAGTTTCGGCACTCCTGATCGGATCTGCTCCATGGTCAACGCAGGCACCTCCAGTTTGACGATTTGGACCCAAGGCAGCAGGGGGTCCCAGGCCGGGTCGAAGATGTAGTCATCAAGGGCCAGTGTCACCCCCTGCTTGGCCAGAGAGATCACCTGCTCGATCAGGTCTTGATCGACCGGGATATCCTCCAGCAGTTCCATCACCACGCGGTCCTTCTGTTGTACCAGGGGGTGGTCGGATTCGATCAGATTGCGGGTCAGATTGATGAAGACGCGAGACTCGCCAGCGATCCGTTCCAGGCCGATCTCCATGAAGGTGTTGAGGAGGACCTCGGAAGTGGCTTTGTTACCATCGAACAGGGTCTTTAAGCCATCGCTGTCAGCATTGCTTGAACGGTAGAGAAGCTCATAGGCATAGAGGCCGCCGTGGCGGTCATAGATGGCCTGTCTGCCGAGATAGATATCTTTCATGGGAGCTATGTGGGTGGCGCTGCTACCGTGCATGTGCGATAGGCTGATGGAAGGATTGTACGCAGGTTGGAGCGGGAATAAAAAAACCCGCCTTGCGGCGGGTTTCCAGGGATAGGAAGCGAGTGATCCTATTTGATCTTCGATTCCTTATATATCACATGTTTGCGTACTTTCGGGTCAAACTTCTTGATTTCCATCTTACCCGGCTGGTTCCGTTTGTTCTTGGTGGTGGTGTAGAAGTGTCCAGTGCCGGCACTGGAGACAAGTTTGATTTTATCACGCATGGCTCAGTGCTCCTGTGTCAGATCTTTTCACCGCGGGCACGCATATCGGCCAAAACCGAATCGATACCCTTTTTATCGATGATACGCATACCCTTGGAAGTGAGGCGCAGGCGCACCCAGCGATTCTCACTCTCGACCCAGAACCTGTGGGTGTGCAGGTTGGGGAGAAAGCGGCGTTTGGTTTTGTTGTGCGCGTGGGAAACGTTGTTTCCCGTGACCGGGCGCTTGCCGGTTACCTGGCAGACTTTTGACATGGTCAAAACCTCGAAAATATTATCCCTGGGGCGAAAGGCGCGTATTTATATCAGAGTGGGCCTCGTGAGGCAAGTCGACCTCGCTAGATAAAGCCACGCTCGGCCAGGGAGACCGGCTCTCCCTCGCCGATCACGATGTGGTCGAGTACCCGGATATCCACCAGTGACAGGGCCCGTTTCAGGTGGGAGGTGATCTGGCGGTCGGCCAGGCTCGGTTCCGCCACCCCGCTGGGGTGGTTGTGGGCCAGGATCAGGGCGGCGGCGTTGTGCGACAGGGCGCGTTTGACCACCTCCCTGGGGTAGACGCTGGCCCCGTCGATGGTGCCGTGAAAAAGCTCTTCAAAGCAGATCACCCGATGGCGGTTGTCCAGAAACAGGCAGGAGAAGACCTCGTGGGGGTAGTGCCTCAGTCTGGCCTGCAGATAGCTGCGGGTAAAGTCCGGGCTGGTCAGTGCATCGCCCTCCTGCAGTTGCTGCTGCAGGTAGCGGCATGACATCTCCAATACCGCCTGCAACTGAGCGAACTTGGCGAGCCCTAGCCCCTTGCTCTGACAGAAGCGCTGCTGGTCGGTCCCCAACAGCTGGCGCAGGCCGCCGAACTCCTGTATCAGATTTCGCGCGAGATCGACGGCGGTCTGTCCGGCGACGCCGGTACGCAGGAAAATGGCGAGCAGTTCGGCATCGGAGAGTGCGGTGGCACCCCGCAACAGCAGTTTTTCCCTGGGGCGCTCTTGTCTGGGCCAGTCGGTGATCGGCATGAAAGACCTCCTTGTCTTTGTCTGAGAAAGTACCATCCTAACCCGATCCGCCTTGGCCATGCACATTGCGGTTGGGTTTTCAGCGACAACCCAAACGATTTAAGATTTATTGAACAGAATCAGCCGCATGGGTTACTCTGGCATCTTTCTACCTATTGGCCCTCTGTATGTCCTCTCTCGAGCGGAAAAAAATCCTTCTCGGCGTCACCGGCGGTATCGCGGCCTATAAGAGCGTGGTGCTGCTACGCGCGCTGCAGCAGCAGGGTGCCGATGTGCGGGTGGTGATGACCCAGGCCGCGCACTCCTTTGTTACGCCACTCACCTTTCAGGCCCTGTCGGGCCACCGGGTCTACACCCAGTTGTTGGATCCGGCGCAGGAGGCCGCCATGGATCACATCAGCTTGGCGCGCTGGGCCGACCTGATCCTGATTGCACCGGCCACCGCCAACACTATCGCCCGTTTGGCCCAGGGCCTGGCTGATGATCTGCTCTCCACCCTCTGTCTCGCCGCCACCGCGCCGATTGCCCTGGCGCCGGCGATGAATCAGGCGATGTGGCTCAACCCGGCAACCCAGTCAAATCTGGCTATCGTTACGCATCGGGGAATCCATGTCTGGGGGCCGGGGGAGGGCGACCAGGCCTGCGGTGAGGCGGGTCCCGGACGCATGTTGGAGGCCGAGACGCTGTGCGATCGAGTGATGGCCTTTTTTGCCCCGGGTCCCCTGCAAGGGGTGAAGGTTCTGATGACCGCCGGCGGCACCCGTGAGCCGATCGACCCGGTACGCTTCGTCGGCAATCGCAGCTCCGGCAAGATGGGATATGCACTGGCCGAGGCGATGCGGGATCTGGGTGCCTTGGTGACCCTGGTCAGCGGTCCGGTTGCGCTGTCGCCACCAATCGGCGTGAGCTGCCTTGGGGTGGAGACTGCCCAGCAGATGCACGCTGCCGTCATGGGACGGGTTGACGAGTGCGACATATTCATCGGGGTCGCCGCGGTGGCCGATTACCGCCCAAAGTTGGCTGCCGGGCAGAAGATCAAGAAGCAGGCGGAAACCATGCAGCTCGAACTGGTGCGTAATCCGGATATTCTCGCCGAAGTGGCTGCTCTGCCCCGTGCGCCTTTCACGGTTGGATTCGCAGCCGAGACCGAACAGGTGGATGATTTTGCAGAGGCGAAAAGGCTGAATAAGGGTGTGGATCTGATCGCCGCCAACCAGGTCGCTAGCGAAACAGGTGGATTTGAGCGTGATGAGAATGCGCTGACTCTTTGCTGGCAGATGGGAAAAGAGGCACTGCCACTGATGGGCAAGGTAGAACTGTCCCGGCTTCTCGCCGAACGCATTGCCAAGCAGTATCATGCCAAACACGGTGGCCAGACAGATTTGGACAGGGTTGAATAAGACGAATTTACGCCAGGGAATACGCATCTTGCCAAGTTCGCGTTATGCTTGAGCGGTTTACGGCAGGTCTGGGAGCGAGTTGCTCCGGCCTTAACCGTTTGGCTATTGCCTGAGGGGAATGGAACAAAAGGTTGTCATGATGAGGGCGGGTCCATTGGCTTGGCCGGCTGCTTTCCGACAGGCAACGCATTAAAGAGGGGGTGGGCAGATCGCGGCCCATCACGAGCCACTGGGGAAGACGCTATGGGATTGAAGAAGAGTTCAGGGGGGAAGGGTGCGGGCCGGCCGGCATCGGGTGGACGTGGTGTGCGCGGCTATTGGCTGACCAGTGTTGTCGCCCTGTTGATTCTGGCCCTGCTTGCATCGGTGGTTAGTTTTTTTCTAGCGCAATCGACGGCTAACAGCCAAGCGAGTCAACAAACCCGCGCCGCAGCCCAAGCGCTCGCCGCCGGGATCGAAGGTGTTAATTTCCAACGCAGGAAACTGATCGAGGAACTGGCTAAACAGCCACAACTGGTTGCGCTCTTCGAAGCGGGTGACCCGCTGGCGCTGGAGGTGGAGCAGGCGCGCTTGACCCGACTGATTCCCGGCGTGAAACAAGTCAGGTTGCTGCCGGCCGGCACCAATGAACCCGACACCCAATTGGTACCCAATCTGGGCTACGCCTCTTTGCAGTTGTTGAGGCAAGCCGAACGACGGGATGGGGTATTGCCTACTGCAGTGCATCAATTCGGCACCGCGCATCAACATGTGGCCATTGCCGTGGGGGTGCGTTCAGGTGTGGGTGCGCCGGCTGTTGGTGTTATTCACGCGGCCTTTCCGGCCAGCGGGCTACAGTTGTCGATCGATGCGGTGGATGATTATGCCGGGCGGGTCGAACTGCAGCAGATGGCTGCGGACAAGCCGCCATTCGCCCTGGTGGGCAAGGGCTCCGAGGTGGGGTCGTCACCCGATCAGGTGATTCCCATCACCGGGACTATCTGGCAGCTTGCCTATTGGGGTGGGGTTGGAGCCGGTCTGAGTATGGTTGGCGCGGTTTTGGCGGTGGTGCCGGCGCTAGTGGTCTTCCTGCTGTCTGCGATTATTCTGTTCCTGCTGTCAAGGGAGATGGTGAAGGCTTTGAAGAAGGATCAGCACACCATACTGACCCTCTTCGAGGCAGTAACGGTCGGTAGGCCTCCCAAGGTCGTGCCGGCCCAGCTGGGCGACCTGCAGCCTACGCTGGATGTGCTGGAACATCAGATCAAAGAGTTCCGCGCCAGCCGGGCCGAGCGGGTCAAGTCACGTCCCGCCACCGCGGAGACGATGGAAGAGGGTATCACTGTCGATGTGGATATGCCGGCGCCGTCCCAACCGGCCAGGGTCGGGCTCAGTGAACCGGTCGAAATCTCACCTTCCATCTATCGCGCCTACGATATCCGCGGCGTTGTGGGCGAAACCCTGACAGAAGCGGTGGTGACAACCCTCGGGCAAGGCATCGGTAGCGAAATGTTTGAGCAGGGCTATCAATCGGTGCTGGTGGCGAGAGACGCGAGAAACTCCAGTGACAGCTTTCAGAGTGCCCTCATACAGGGTCTGATGGCGAGCGGAAGGGATGTCATCGATCTGGGGTTGGTGCCGACGCCATTGCTCAATTTTGCGGTGCATGAACTCAATATCGATTGTGGCGCCATCATCACCGGCAGCCATAATCCCCCGCAGTACAATGGTCTCAAGCTGGTTATTGGCGGAGAGAGCCCCACCACCGACAAGATTCAGGAATTGCGCCGGCGTATCGACGCGCGTCAGCTGCTTCAGGGAGAAGGCTCTTTCGATACCCGGGAGATCATCGAAGACTATATCGAACGCATCGTCTCCGATATCCGCCTTGGGCAGCCGCTCAAGGTGGTCATCGATTGCGGCAACGGGGCAGCCTCGGTGGTGGCGCCGGAACTCTATCGTCAGCTGGGCTGCGAGGTGGTGGAACTCTACTGTACGGTGGATGGCAGCTTTCCCAATCACCACCCGGATCCGGGCGATCCGAAAAACATGCAGGCCCTGCAGCAGGCGGTTGTAGAACATCAGGCGGCCCTGGGACTGGCATTTGATGGCGATGGCGACCGGCTCGGTGTTGTCGATTCCAGCGGCAAGCTGATCTGGCCCGATCGACTGTTAATGTATCTGGCCATGGATGTGCTGACCCGCGAACCGGGCGGCGACATCATCTATGACGTGAAATGCAGTCGGCATCTGGCGAATGTCATTCTCTCCAACGGTGGCCGTCCTCTGATGTGGAAGAGCGGACACTCCAACCTTAAGGGCAAGATGCGCGAGACACATGCGCTACTGGCGGGTGAGTTTAGCGGTCACATCATGTTTTCCGAGCGCTGGTACGGCTTTGACGATGGTCTTTATGCCGGTGCGCGGCTGCTCGAGATCCTCTCCCTCGATTACCGCAGCAGTGCAGAGGTCTTCGCTGAACTGCCCGATGCTCAGGCGACACCCGAATATGTATTGCGCTTGAAGGAGGGGCAGGCACAAACGGTGATGAATGCCATCGATGGGTTACCTGACCTGCCGGGTGCCCGGCTGGTCAAGATCGACGGTTTTCGCGCGGAGTTTGAGCAGGGGTGGGGACTGGTGCGTGCTTCCAACACAACGCCCGCATTGTTGTTCCGTTTCGAAGCCGACACCCGGGAGGGCCTGGAACAGGTGCAGTCGATCTTTCGTGATCTGCTGACCAAGGTGGCGCCCGATCTGACGATGCCGTTTTAACTATGGCCCCTGTTTTGTACGCTGCTCCATCGCTGACTGAATGTGATTAACCGATTACTTTTACTGAAATTGCCAAGATGAGTCTCTCCCCAGAACAGGCGCAAAACGTCGCTCATGTATTGACCTCGGCGCTTCCCTATATCCAGCGTTTCACTGGCAAGACCATTGTCATCAAGTACGGTGGCAATGCCATGGTCGACGAGGATCTGAAAAACAGCTTTGCCATGGATGTGGTGTTGATGAAGCTGGTAGGCATCAACCCGGTTGTGGTGCATGGTGGCGGCCCGCAGATCGGCAATCTGTTGCAGCGATTGGGTAAGGACTCCGAATTCGTTCAGGGCATGCGGGTCACCGACAGCGAGACCATGGATGTGGTTGAGATGGTGCTGGGGGGGCTGGTCAACAAGGATATCGTCAACCTGATCAATCGTGCCGGCGGGTCGGCTGTCGGCCTCACCGGTAAGGACGGCGATCTGATCCATGCCCGCAAGATGGTGATTGAGCGCAAGGGGCCGGAACTGGAGACATCCGAAATCATCGACATCGGTCATGTGGGAGAGGTGGAGAGCGTCGATGTCAGCGTGGTCAACATGCTGGTCAATGGCAACTTCATTCCGGTGATTGCACCGATTGGCGTGGGCAAGGATGGTCACTCTTATAATATCAACGCCGATTTGGTGGCAGGTAAAGTGGCCGAGGTGCTACAAGCGGAGAAACTGATCCTGCTGACCAACACCCGAGGGCTGTTGGATAAGGATGGCGGCCTGCTGACCGGACTCTCCGCCGAGCGAGTGGATGAGCTGATCGCAGATGGCACCATTCATGGCGGCATGTTGCCGAAAATCGATACTGCATTGGAAGCGGTCAAGGCAGGGGTGGGGACATCGCACATCATCGATGGTCGTGTGCCCCATGCGATTTTACTTGAGCTCTTCACGGATGAAGGTGTCGGCACGCTGATCCGGCGCCGCTGATGAGTGCCACCAAACCGTCACGACGGCAGCTCATACTCGAGGCTCTGGCTCACGAACTGGAGGCGAATCCGGGCGAGCGTATCACCACCGCTTCTCTGAGCCGCGCGGTCGGGGTTTCCGAGGCGGCGCTCTATCGGCATTTCGCCAGCAAGGCAAAGATGTTCGAAGGGCTGATCGATTTTGCCGAAGAGAATATCTTCTCGCGGGTCAATCAGATTCTCAAAGAGCAGCCTTCAGCGCAGCAACGCTGCAGACAGCTGCTTTATCTCCTGCTGGCTTTCGCCGACCGGAATCCGGGTATAACCCGCGTACTGTTGGGAGACGCGCTGATTGGCGAGACAGAACGTCTGCTGGTGCGTGTCGGTCAGTTCTTTACGCGTCTGGAAACCCAGCTGAAACAGATTCTACGTGAGGGTGAAATGCGCCGGGAACCCATAGCGGGTGACGATGTGAATGTGTCGGCCAACCTGATGCTGGTGTTGGTGGAGGGGTTGATGCATCAATATCTGCGCAGCCGATTCGAGATATCGCCGCTGGCCCAGTGGGATGCACAGTGGCGGATGCTGGAGAGTCGCCTGTTCAGCTGCTAGGATTGGCAACCTCCACTTCGGCAGGGCTCGCTGGCGTGGTGGATTCGCCACCGAGAGCCGCCTGAAAATTCTCCTTGATACGGAGGACTTTTTCGCCCCGGGTGCAGAGCGCGTGGCCCTGGGAGGTGTCCTTGCACTGCAGGTCCATGAAGATCAGGGTTTGATTGGTCTTGCGATCGTAGATGCGTGAGACCGTGATACTGATATCATCGTTCTCCACCGGTGAGCCGGTCATGATGATATTTTCACCGTCCATCTTTACCGGTGTGCTGCTGTGCTGCTTGAGATAGGCCTTGGCGCGCTGCCAGGGTTGCTCGCAATCCCTGTCATTGCCGCAGTTATACACATTAAGCAGAGCGTCCGTGTAGGACTGGCTGGCCTCCTGCAGGGGATCGTTGGTTTGTGCCAGCTGCTTGAGCTCCCTGAACCGACTGAGATCGCGGGCGAAGGACTGGCGGATTCGATTTTTCTCGTTCTCGCGTTCAATAATGGAGCTGTAGGAGTCCTTCAGGGCCTGCCGTTTGGTTTCGATATCGCTGAGGTATCGGGATGAGATTGTCTGACCGCTGAGTTCAAGCTCGGCGGCGTTCTTTTGCATCTCCGCCAGGGTTCTCTTGAGTCGCTTGATATTCGACTGAGTGACCCGGATGTAGGTATCCACTGACTGGATCTGTCCATCGCGCGCCATCATGATGTCGTCTTCGCTGCGAAAGGTGCGTAATAGTACCCGATCTTCCTGGTGCTGTTTCTTCGCCAGTCGCTCCTGCTCTTTGCGCAGACGTGTTTCCTCCTCTTCCAAGCGCAGCTGCTCGGGGGTTTTGGCGGCGTCGACGCGGTCTACAGTGACACCGTGCTCATCGAGCCGGGCACGGGCACGCTTGACATCGGTGGGGGGGACTTTATCCGAGTAATGGGTATGTCCCTCGTCATCCACCCATTTGTAGAGCTTGGCTGCCTGAGCGGCTGTGGGCAGGAAGGTGATGGCAATGAGGATGGCGATCAGGGGTTTCAAAGACATTGACTGCGTCTCGTTCCAATTTCATGTCATGAGTTGGAGATCGATTATACTGCGAGCTTCTTTAGTTAAGATACCCACTTTGTGGAACAGTTCACCCTTTTTGTCATCTCTTTGCTGGCTAACCTCTTCTCCGCATTCTCAGGGGGCGGGGCCGGTTTGGTGCAGCTGCCGGCCCTGATCTTTCTGGGGCTGCCCTTCGGTGTGGCCCTTGCCACCCACAAAATCGCCTCTGTCGCCCTTGGCGTCGGCGCCACGGTGCGTCATCTGAAGGAGGGTGGATTGGATCGCCAGTTCGTTATTTTCATGCTGCTGGCCGGTGTGCCGGGCGCAGTCATCGGCGCCAGTCTGATTCTTCGGGTGCCTGACCGGCTGGCGGAGATAGCCCTCGGTTTCTTGACTCTGGGACTTGGTGTCTACTCCGTACTCAGCCCTGCGCTGGGCCAGACCTACCAGCCCAGCCATCGCACCCGGTGGGGGTTCCTGATCGGAGGTTTGGGGCTGTTTCTCATCGGCGTGCTCAATGGTTCGCTGACCTCTGGCACCGGCCTGTTTGTAACCTTATGGCTGGTGCGCTGGTTCGGTCTCGACTATCGGCGAGCGGTGGCGCATACCCTGGTCATTGTCGGAATCTTCTGGAACGGCAGCGGGGCCGTCACCCTGGGGCTGTTGGGTGATGTACGCTGGGCATGGCTGCCGGTGCTGCTGGCGGGCTCTTTGCTAGGCGGGTATCTGGGGGCGCATCTGGCGATTGCGAAGGGCAATCGCTGGATCAAGCGGGGTTTTGAATTCGTCACCCTGGTGGTTGGCAGCAAGCTGGTGTGGGGGTAGCGCTTGCTGCGCAGGTTTCCTAATGGAAGTCCGCCTATGAACGCAAATAGGAAGAGGCATTATTCCCTGGTCTGATTCAGCAGGTGGATTGGGGCAGAATTCGCGTTCATTTGCGGACGAGGAACAGGCTAACTTCAAACGCCGTAATTTTCCCGGTAGGCCTCAATCCGCTCCAGCGCGCTCAGGTCATTGTTCTCCCGCAGATATTCGATCAGCTGCTGCAGCCGTACGATGGCGCTCACCGGCATGCCATAGTCGCTCTCGACCTCCTGGATTGCCGAGCGTTCTCCCTGGCCACGTTCCTGCCTGTCCAGGGCGATCACCACGCCGGCCGGGATAGCCTGCTCTGCCTGGATGATATCCACTGACTCTCGCACCGAGGTGCCGGCGGAGATCACGTCATCGATGATGAGGATACGCCCCTGCAACGGATGACCGACGATGATGCCCCCTTCACCATGATCTTTCGCCTCTTTACGGTTAAAGGCGTAAGGAATATCGACGGCGTGATGATCGTAGAGGGCGGCCGCAGTGGCCGCCGCCAGGGGTATCCCCTTGTAGGCCGGCCCATACAGCACATCGAACTCGATGCCCGAGTCGACAATGGCCTGGGCGTAATAGCGCCCGAGCTTGGCCAGGCTGGCGCCGGTATTGAAGAGTCCGGCGTTGAAAAAATAGGGGCTAATGCGGCCCGACTTGAGGGTGAATTCGCCAAATCGGAGTACGCCCACGTCGAGGGCGAAGTCGAGAAATTCTCGTTGATAGTCTTGCATGATCAATATCCTGCTGGAGAAAATTGACACATTGTACCCTCTATTTTTTCGCTGAGCGCATAGGATATTCCGGCGAATATTGTTTCGCGCCCATCGTTATGATGGCGTATCCTTTCGGTTGATTTCCCGTGAGCGTCTGATGGTCCCGCCTAGATCAAAAATCTCCCTTGCCGCCGTTCTCTTCAGCAAACGTATGCTGATTACGTTAGTGATGGGTTTTGCCAGCGGGTTGCCGCTACTTTTGACCGGCTCGGTGCTTCAGGCATGGATGACCGATGAGGGGATCGATCTGACCACCATCGGCGTGTTTTCCATGGTTGGACTTCCCTATACGCTGAAATTTCTATGGGCGCCCCTGCTGGATCGGTACACGCCATTGCTGCTGGGAAGGCGTCGCGGCTGGTTACTGATTGCACAAATCTGCCTGGTTCTATCCATCCTTCTGCTCTCTGTGTCCAATCCGGCGATAAGCGTGGTTGGGGTAGGTATTGCGGCGATGCTTTTGGCATTCTTTTCTGCCAGCCAGGATATTGTTGTTGACGCCTATCGCAGGGAAGCGCTGGTGGATGAGGAGTTGACTCTGGGTGCTGGCCTCTATGTCAATGGATATCGCGTCGGTATGCTGCTGGCGTCAGGGGGTGGGTTGATATTGGCTGATTTCATCAGTTTCCAGCAAGTCTACCAATTGATGGCCGGCATCATGCTCGTCGGCGTACTGACAACCTTGTTTGCACCGGAGCCTGAGAGTCCGGTCGGCGCTCCGAAAAGTCTGCAAGATGCGGTCATTGAGCCATTTTTCGATTATTTCAGGCGACAGGATGCAGTTTTGATTCTCCTGTTTATTCTGTTGTACAAGATCGGTGACACGATGGCGAGCCATATGTCCACGCCGTTTTATCTTGATATCGGGTTCTCCAAATCCGAAATTGGTGCGGTAGTAAAGCTGTTCGGCTTTTGGGCAACAATTGCCGGTGGGCTTATCGGCGGCCTGGTGCTTTTACGCATTCGCCTGTATCAGGGGCTGCTGATTTTTGGCGTGTTTCAGGGGCTTTCCACGGCAGGATTTGCACTCTTAGCCCTGTTTGGGCATGACCTTGTTGCGCTTGCGGCAGTCATCACATTCGAGAACCTCAGTAGCGGTATGGGTACGGCTGCCTTTACTGCGTTCATGGCACGTCTGACAAACAGACGGTTCACCGCAACCCAATTTGCTTTACTGTCGAGCTTTATGGGGGTTCCCCGGGTGATTATCGCATCTCCGACCGGGTTTATGGCTGGTACTATGGGTTGGATACCATTTTTTCTGTTCTGTGCTTTGATCGCGATCCCGGGGCTGTTTTTGTTGCGCTGGCTTCAGCAACGAGGGTTGGAGAGTGATATGAACATGCGTAGCGAAAGGGGAGTGCCGGATGCAGGCTGAACTAGGGTATCTAAGTGCCTTCGTAGTGGGGCTCTTGGGTGGCGCCCACTGCGCCGGCATGTGCGGCGGTATCGTCGGTGCCCTGACCTTCGGGTTGCCGGAGAAGATTCGCAGCCACTTTCCCAGTACCTTGCCCTATCAGCTCGGCTATAACCTGGGACGCATCTCCAGCTATGTGCTCGCCGGCGCGATCATGGGTGGCTTGGGTATGCTGCTGGCCGAGGTGGTGCCGATCTACCCCGTTCAGCAGGCGTTGCTGGTGATTGCCGCCATTTTCATGATCCTGCTGGGTCTCTATCTCGGCGGCTGGTGGATGGGGTTGGCACATATCGAGCAGTTGGGCGGCAAACTGTGGACCCGAATCGATCCGTTTGCCCGCCGGCTACTGCCGGTGCGAAGCCCGGGGCAGGCCTGGATGCTTGGCCTGGTGTGGGGTTGGATCCCCTGCGGTCTGGTCTACAGCATGCTGGTGTGGACTGTCTCGTCAGGTAGCGTGTTGAAAGGGGCGGGTCTGATGCTGGCCTTCGGTCTGGGAACACTGCCGAATCTGTTTACCATGGGCATGGTAGCTGGCAGTCTGGCTCACTGGTCGAGAGATATCCGTGTGCGCCGTCTGGCGGGTCTGCTGGTGATTGCCTTCGGCCTCTATACCCTGGCCCAGGCCTATGGCACGGAACAGCTGGCCAGCCTATTCAGTCGCCGGGTTGATTGATCAGTCGATGAAGAACTGCTGACTCAGTTTGGCGGTGTAGAAACGGGTCTCGCCCTGGGGCTGTACTTGCAGTTCAAAGTTGAGGGTCTCCTGATCGGTGATGCGGAACTCGCCGATGTAGTAGATGGCGTCGCCCTCGACGACTTGCCGCATCGGAATGCTGATCAATTGTCCCCGGATGTTGGTCGCCTTGGCCAATATGACGGCAGGTGTCGGTTTGCCGCTGGTGCCCTGCACGGTCTTGATCACGCTGACATTCAACATGCCTCGGTACTTGCTGCGCTGAATGGCGTATTGCCTGGCGATTGCCGGATCCAGCGAGGCGCTGGGGATGGCGTTGTGGTGGATGGTATAGCCGGGAATGCCGGTGCTGTTCTCTGCCCACGCCGATATGCTGGTCAGGCAGATAAACAGCAGTAGGGGGACGATTTTAGTTATGGTCATGGCTTGCCTCCTCATAAGTCGGTCTTCATTGACCGATCTTGTGCCTTCGAGTGTAGCCGATGCTCCGATATCGGTGAAGCGGCGTCCGGCATTCCGGCACAAACAAAAAGGGCAGCGGCCGGTACTGCCGGCCGCTGCCCTTGCTTGAGTCTAGCGATTATGAAGCTGACTGCTTGACCAGTTTCGGCTTTGGTCGTTCAGCCTGATGCAGTGGCCGGCTGTTCTTGATGCGATTGGCCATGTTGCGTAGCGCGGTCAGTTGCCGCGCCAGTTCGGTGTACTGTTCCTGCAGTTCCAGGATGCGGTATTGCAGCGTGTTGCGTGACTGGCCGATCTTTTGCAGGTTATTGAGGCGCTTCTCCATCATCTCCTTGTGGTCCTTGATCTGCATCACCAGGGGTTCCAAGGTGTTGGTCAGCCAGCCGTCGATCTCGTCGTCGGCATGTTGGAATATCTCCCGCGCCCGGTTCACCAGGGCCGAAAAGAAGCGCTTAACCACGAAGTTCTGCTCCATCATGGTGGTGACGGGACTGTTGCGGAAGACTTCCGCCTCCTGATGCAGCAGTTCCAGTTCCACCCGGTACTTGACGATTGAAAACATCTTCGGCTGTACCACGGCGAAGCCGTGCTCGTTCTGGAATTTACGGTAGATAGCACGGATCAGTTTGCGAGTCTGCTCGCTCTGGGTCACTACGTTGAGCATGGTGCGGCGAATCTCTTCGAAGAGATTTTTCATCGCTGACTTCATACCGCTGGTGGTCCAGCTGTTGGTCATCTCCTTGCGGCAGCGCTCGATGATCTCATTGAGCGCCTCCATGTTGAGGGTCTGGCTGAGTTGATCCGCCTGCTGTTTGAGCTGTTTGCGGCTCTGCTGGAAAGTCTCCACGTCGCGCAGGTACTGGGCCTGTTCGGTGCGGGTCTTCTCCATCAGGTTGGTGATCACGTCATCGCTCTTGTCGCTCAACTCCTCCAACTCTTCCAATTGGCGCTTGGTGTCGGTGAGCTTGCCGGAGAGCAGACTGCGGCTGTTGTCGAGCATCTGGCCCACATCGCTGCCGACGGTCTCCAGGATGATCTGTTGCTTGATGCCCAGCACGTCCTTGCCGAGGTAGTTTTCCAGGTCGAGCAGGCCACTCTTTTCCAGCAGCACGCTGTCGGTCTTGATCTTCGCCAACAGGCCTTTTTGGGCGGAGACGGGGAACACGGCCCGGGATTCGATGCCGAGCAGTCCGGCGGTCGAGCTCTGTTGATTTTGTATGGCGTCGTTTACGTCGTCGTGATCTCGCAGGTCGTCCCACAAGGTGTCGATTTTGTTCAGCACCACCATCAGGCCGCGTTGGCGGCCGCTTTGGAAACCCTTGATGTGGTGCTGCCAGATCTCCATATCACTGCGGGTCACGCCGGTATCGGCGCCGAGGACAAAGAGTACCGCCTGGGCGGCGGGCAACATGTTGAGGGTCAGCTCCGGCTCTGTACCGAGAGCATTCAAGCCGGGGGTGTCGAGAATGGTCAGGCCCTTCTTCAGCAGCTGATGGGGAAAGCTGATCAAGGCATGTCGCCATTTGGGGATCTCGACCATCTCGGGCGGTTGGCTCTGATGCGGGTGCAGGTCGGGGCTGTAGAGCCCAAGGCGTTTCGCCTCTTCCAGGGTCACGGTCTTGGTCTGGATCACTTCGTTCAAGGCGGCCTGCATCTGTTCCACGGAGTCTGTTTCCAGCGGGTAGTGGACCCACTGTTTCGTGTCCTTGCGCAGTTGCGTGAGGCCGGTCTCCTGTAACCGGGTCTCAATCGGCAGCAGACGCACATAGGCTTCGTCACGTACCTCGTCGTAGAAGATCTCGGTTGGGCACATGGTGGTGCGGCCGGCATCCGAGGGCAGCAGCCGGCGGCCGAAATCGGCAAAGAAGATGGCGTTGATCAATTCGGTCTTGCCGCGGGAAAACTCGGCAACGAAGGCGATAGTCAGCTTGTCACTACGCAGGGCTTCGAGGGTATGGTCGATGCGGTGTTGCATGTCCTCGGAGGACATGTCGTTTTCTTCCAGCCAGGGGCCATACTCTTCGATCGTATTGACGACATCCTTTTTCCACTGCTCGTAGGCTTGCAGCTGCTCTTCAAATCGTACCTTATCCATTCGATGCTCTCACAATTTTTCAGCCAGAACAGGCTGTTATCTCCGTCGCATTCACCTGGAGCAAATGATACGCCAGGTCTGAAACAATACCAAACCTCCGCGCCGAAAGGGGGTTCAGTGGCTTCCCAAGAATATCGGCAGTCGGGAGGGGGACTTTAACCTTAGGCATTTGCTGCGAGAGTGGGCGCCGGATTCCAATGTCACCCGCGAGCGGGGCAGGCCGAAAGTCTTGGCGACGAACTTCACTAGATGGGCGTTGGCCTTGCCCTCGACCGGCGGTGCGGTGAGGGTGACTTTGTACTCATGCTCGCCGTAGGGGCCGGCGAAGGCGTCTCTGGATGCCTTGGGCTGCACTCGCAGGTGCAGGATCAGTTCCTGCCCTTCCCAGCGGTACCAGCTCATAGGACGTTCAAACGGGCAAATGGGCTATCTATAAAATCCCGAAGAGGATCGAGCATCATCTTGAGAAGGAACAGTCCGATCATCACCAGCATGGGTGAGAGATCGAGACCGCCCATGGGGGGTAAGAGCTTCTGTGCTGGTCGCAGGACAGGCCCGGTCAGACTGTAGAGTAGCCCGATGGCGGGATTGTAGTTGCCGGGGCTGACCCAGCTGAGGATGACCTGGATGAGGATGGAGAAGAAAAAGATATTGATCAGCAGCTCGGCCAGTTCGGGGATGGCCCAGAGCAGCGGGGCGACCAGATTCACGGCACTGCCGCTGACCAGGATGATGAGCAGGATTTCGATACTCTTGAGCAGCCAGACGAGGATCAGTGAGGCGAGATCGATGCCGCCCAGGCCCGGAATGATCCGTCGCATCAGTTTCAGCGGGGGATTGGTCACCTTGACCAGAAACTGGGAGATGGGATTGTAGAAATCAGCCCGCACCAGCTGCAGCAGAAAGCGCAGCAGCACCGCCAGGATATAGAGACCGAACAGGGTCTGGATCAGGAAAATGATCGGGTTGGTGAGATAACTGCCGCTCATGATTTTCTGTGTCCCAGCATGTCGGAGAGTTCCCGAGATCGGTTTTGAGCGCCCTTGAGGGCTTCGGCAAAGAGTTCCCGCAGATGGCCCTGCTCCAGGATCTTCAGTGCTTGCTCGGTAGTGCCGCCGGGTGAGGTGACTTTTTGCCGCAGGGTGGCGGGAGAATCGCTGCTCTCGATGGCCATGCGGGCGGCGCCGAGGGCGGTCTGCAGGGTTAGCAGGCGGGCGGTCTCCTCGTCGAGCCCCATTTCGCAGGCGGCGCTTTCGATCGCTTCCATCACCAGGAAGAAGTAGGCGGGACCGCTGCCTGAGATGGCGGTCACCGCATCCATCTGTGACTCATCCTCTACCCAGCGGGTCAGACCGACTGCCCGCAGGATGCTTTCGGCCATATCGCGCTGAGCCCCGCTGACGCCGGGTCCGGCGTGCAGGCCGGTGGCGCCCGATTGGATCATGGCCGGGGTGTTGGGCATGCCGCGAACCAGTGCCACATCGCCCCCCAGCCATTCGCTCAACGCCGTCTCCTGAATGCCGGCGGCGATGGAGATCACCAGCGGGCGGGAGTCGGCGACACGGTCGGCGATACCGCGGGCCACGCTTTCCAGTGCCTGGGGCTTGACCGCCAGGACCACTATCTGGGCCTGATCGACGGCTTTGTTGTTGTCGGTCTCCGTATGCACATCGAAGCGTGCGGCCAGCTGTGCCAGCTTGTCCGTATCAGGGTCGCTGACGGTAATCCGGCGGCTGTCATAGCCGTCTGCGATGAGTCCGCCAATCAGGCTGCCGGCCATGTTGCCGCCGCCGATGAAGGTGATTCTGTTGCTAGTCATACGGGTCAGTTTTTTCATGCCTGGGTTAATGGGGTGTAGTGTCTCATACCGGTTTACTGCTTGCTGCAACACGCCGCGCTGTCGGCGCATATTGTGCGGCAGGCGGCCTCAATTGATTGTTGCGCTCCTTGTCACAGGTTCAGTGATTATACGCCCGGGGACCGAAAATTGCGGTGCCGATACGAATCATTGTCGCGCCTTCTGCAATAGCGGCCTCGAGATCGTCGGACATGCCCATGGAGAGGGTCTCGAGGGGATGGGACGGGGTGGCCAGGCGGTCGCGCAGTTGGCGCAACAGTTGGAAGGGGCGGCGTTGGTTTGCCTCTCCCTCGGCGGGGGCCGGTATGGTCATCAGGCCGCACAGACGGAGGTTGGGCAGGGCGGCGTATTCGCCGATCAGTGCTTCCAGCTCTTGCGCAGAGTGTCCGTCCTTGCTCGGCTCGCCGCTGGTGTTGACCTGCAGACAGACGTTGAGTGGCGGCAGCCGGGCGGGACGCTGTTCGCTGAGTCGCTGGGCATGTTTCAGACTGGCCAGGCTGTGGACCCAGTCGAACTGCTCGGCGATGGGACGGGTCTTGTTGCTCTGAATGCGGCCGATGAAGTGCCATTCCAGGGATAGATCACGCAGCTGTTGGATCTTCTGTTCGGCCTCCTGAAGGTAGTTTTCACCGAAACAGCGCTGCCCCAGACCTGCCAGGGCGCGGATCTCATCGGCATTGCGAGTCTTGCTGACCGCCAGTAGCCGGACCGATCCGTTGGGGCGTCCAGCGGCAGATTCCGCCTGGCGAATGCGGGTGAGCAGATGGTCTAAACGATGTTTAAGGGAGATGTCGGTGGGCACGTCGATAATAGAAATATTGCTGGTTTCGAAAGATTTTTACTCGGCCGGCTAGTATATTACTTCCTGTCCTATGTTGGGGCAGGCGTTGGTCTGTTCAAGTCGCGGGTGTCTGTCCGACTCGGGCCTAACTGGGAAGTGACCTAAACTTATCAGGCTTCGGGTCGATATGACTAGGAGCATTTCAAGCCGCTGGCAGTTGTTTATTGGGGGAATGAATGGATATCGCTGAATTACTCGCTTTCAGTGTGAAACACAACGCATCAGACCTGCATCTCTCGGCCGGTCTGCCGCCTATGATCCGCGTAGATGGCGATATCCGCCGCATCAACGTGCCGGCGTTGGAGCACAAAGTGGTGCATGCGCTGGTCTACGACATCATGAATGACAAACAGCGCAAGGACTTCGAGGAGTTTCTCGAGACCGACTTTTCGTTCGAGATCCCCGGCCTGGCGCGTTTTCGTGTCAACGCCTTCAATCAGGCGCGGGGTGCCTCGGCGGTTTTCCGTACCATCCCCTCCAAGGTGTTGACGCTGGAGGACCTGGGCTGTCCGCAGACCTTCAAGGAGATTGTGGACGTGCCGCGCGGCCTGGTGCTGGTGACCGGCCCCACCGGCTCGGGCAAGTCGACCACCCTGGCCGCGATGATGGACTACAAGAACGACAACGACTACTCGCATATCCTCACCATCGAGGACCCGATCGAGTTCGTTCACTCCAGCAAGAAGTGTTTGATCAATCAACGTGAGGTGCATCGCGATACCCTGGGTTTTGCCGAGGCGCTGCGCTCCGCCTTGCGCGAGGACCCGGATATCATCCTGGTCGGCGAGTTGCGTGACCTGGAGACCATCCGGCTGGCGCTGACCGCCGCCGAGACCGGCCATCTGGTATTCGGCACCCTGCACACCAGCTCTGCGGCCAAGACCATCGACCGCATCATCGACGTATTTCCGGCGGGTGAGAAGTCGATGGTGCGCTCCATGTTGTCCGAGTCACTGCGGTCGGTTATCGCGCAGACCCTGCTTAAGAAGATCGGTGGCGGGCGAATTGCCGCCTGGGAGATCATGGTGGGCACCCCGGCGATCCGCAACCTGATCCGTGAAGATAAGGTGGCGCAGATGTACTCCGCGATTCAGACCGGTCAGGCCGTAGGCATGCAGACCATGGATCAGGCGCTCAAGGAACTGGTGCAGCGCGGCATTGTCAGCCGTCTTGATGCCAAGGCCAAGGCGCAGAACAAGGACCAGCTCTGATCCGCCACAGCATGTCCCCCATGATGACTGTATAGAAAGATAGAAACGACGAGGATGCGACGATGGAACTGAGTCCACTACTCTCAATGATGGTCAAGAACAAGGCCTCCGATCTCTTTATCACGGCGGGTCGTGAGCCTTCCATGAAGGTGGATGGCAAGATCCACCCGGTGAATAAGGTGCCTTTCAACGCCAAGCAGACCAAAGCCCTGGCCTACAGCATCATGACCGATGCGCAGCAGAAGGAGTTTGACGAGACCAAGGAGTGCAACTTTGCCATCAGCGCCAAAGGGATTGGCCGCTTCCGTGTCAGCGCCTTTGTCCAGCGCGATGCCGTCGGCATGGTGTTGCGCCGTATCGAGACGCGTATCCCTACCCTGGAATCACTCTACTTGCCCCCGATCCTGCAGGATCTGGCCATGACCAAGCGCGGTCTGGTTATCTTCGTCGGCGCCACCGGCACCGGTAAGTCGACCTCTCTGGCGGCCATGATCGGCTATCGCAACTCCCGTAGTGACGGCCACATCATCAGCATCGAGGATCCGATTGAATACATCCATGATCACAACAGCTGCATAATCACGCAGCGAGAGGTGGGGCTGGATACCGAATCCTACGAGGTGGCGCTGAAGAACACACTGCGCCAGGCTCCCGACGTGATTCTCATCGGCGAGATTCGTACCCGACAGACCATGGAACACGCCATCTCATTCGCCGAGACCGGCCATCTCTGTCTCTCCACCCTGCATGCCAACAATGCGAACCAGGCCTTGGATCGTATCATTCACTTCTTTCCGGAGGATGCCCGGGATCAGATCTTCATGGACCTCTCTCTCAATCTGAAGGCGATTGTCGCTCAGCAGTTGATTCCGAAGGCCGATGGCCATGGTCGACGCGCAGCGATCGAGGTGATGCTCAACACGCCGCTGGCCGCAGAGCTGATCCGCAAGGGTGAGATCCACAAACTGAAGGAGTTGATGAAGCGCTCCACCGAGCACGGCATGATCACCTTCGATCAGCATCTCTACCAGCTCTACGAAGAGGGAGTGATCAGCTACGAGAACGCCCTGGCCTACGCCGACTCCGCCAATGATGTGCGGTTGATGATCAAACTCGGTGCATCCAGAGCCAAGGATGCCCTGGTCGATGGTCTCGACGGCATAACCCTGATGGACGGCAAACAGTAGCTGTCCGTCAGCTGGCCGGATGGCAAAGCGTTTAGAGAACCTCTGAATAAGTCCGGGTCGATCGGAATGTGCCGATTCAAGGCGCAGCCCAAGGGCACTTCCTTCGGGGCGCGGATCGCACGGAATAACCCACTCTTGCGAAGATACGCAACGCCGAAGCGATGCATCTTGGCGGCAAGATGTCGCTCCCGTGCTTGTTCAGCAGTTTCCCAGGTATTTTTCCGCGAGTTGATATTGCTTGACCGCCTCGTTGGCGGTTTCCCCCTCATCCTTGAGAATCATTTCGCAGTTTTTCGCCATGCGCGCCTGCATGGCGGCCTTCCAGGCATTGTTACTCTTGGTTCCGGACTGCTCATCCGGTGTCAGGCAGGCGGCCGCTGCGGCGGCGACAAAGTGTTCCGCCTGTGCGGCCCAGTCGGCATCGCGTCCACAGGCGGTGTAGCTCTGGGTGGCAAAGGCTTTTGCCGATTTGTAAGCCTCTTCCAGCTCCTGTTGCGAGATATCGGCGTTGCCAGCGGCCTCCAGGGCGCGGGCGATTCTGGTGTCGGAGCTCAGGTGGCTGACATTGGAGACGAATAAGCCGCCCAGCTCCCGCTGTTTGTTTTGAGTGAGGTTGTTGAGGGCCTCACGCAGTTGCTGGTCGTTGGTGATTTGAGTCGGCATGAGATCTACCTCCCGGCCTGGCTGTTCGAATAAACACACACTCACACGGCAGAGTCACATGCCAAGCATAGACGCAGAGCGACAAATGTCGCATGACGTAGGTCAGTCATTTAGTGGATTCTAATTTACCACTTCTTTTTGGCTGACATGGTGTCGTTTTTTGTTGCCACCGCATGTAGTAATGCAAGGATTGCCTGATGTCCGTTCTGCCGCGCCCAGTCAGCAGCGCTCTTGCCGTCGAAATCGCGCAGGGAAGGATCCGCCTGGGAGGCAAGCAGGTGTTTGACGGCTGCTGTGTGGCCGAGTTGGGCTGCCCAGATCAGGGCGGTGAAACCGCCGGTTTGCTCTATCTGGTTGGGGTCGGCGCCCGCGGCGAGCAGCAGGTCGATGAGCTCGGCGTGGTTGTTTGAAGCCGCCAGCATCAGGGCCGAATAGCCCCCCTTGTCGGTCAGGTTGACGTCCGCGCCGGCCGAGATCAGGCGTCGAGCCGCCTCCGGGTGGCCGTTGAGGGCTGCCTTCATCAACGGGGTCCAGAGGCAGGCATCGCGGATATCCACATCCGCTGTGTCGGCGATCAGTCGGGATATGCTGGGGAGGTCTCCCTGCTCAGCCGCGTTCAGCAGCTGTGCCGGTTCGCTACTCCGGGAGGTCGTCTGTAGTTCGAAGCTGGCAAAGAGAACCAGACACAGGATCAGGGTCAGCAAGCGATGATTTGAGGGCATTGCAAATGAGATTGACGGTTGAGAATGGCTCCATTCTCAAAATAGCCTTCATGCGATGCAATGCGCTTTCGCAATGAACAAGCGCCGTTGGCGCGTTACCCCGCACTCACACCAGGGCCTACTGGATTATGTTAACAGGCCCTAATCGCCATTTTTACGCGGCCCGGGAAAGTGGTGGGGGAAGGGGGTGATGTTGGAGGAGTCGTCAATCTCCGTGATTTTGCCGGGGCCGTGCTCCTCTTTCTCCACTTCGTCGATGCGGATAACGGCATGGATCGGGATGCGGGTGCGATAAACCCCGGAGAACTCCTCCTTGAGTCGCTCGGCCGAGGGATCCACCACCAGGCTGCTGCTGGCTTGGAAGATCAGGTCCTCGACCTCGACAAAACCGTAGAGTTCGCCCTGGCGCACCGTGCGGGCGAAGATTTCGTACACCTTTCCCTGATTGAGAAAAACGATCTTAAAAATGCGCATAGTCTACCGTCTTCCGCCAAACGCCGAGAGCAACGGGGGGTGCCGAACTTCTGCCGATGAAGGGCGCGAGTGTTAATGGAGCCGATGGGCGGAATCGAACCGCCGACCTACTGATTACGAATCAGTTGCTCTACCGACTGAGCTACATCGGCCGAAAGGCGGCAATTATAGTCGGCGAAATGAGCCGGGGTCCAGCCGCTTACTCCCGTGGCGAGGTGACGGCGTAGGGCGATGGGGACAGAATGGGCGTGCGTTCGAGTACCAGGTCGGCCAGCAGACGAGCGGAGGCGGGACTGAGCACCACGCCGTTACGGAAGTGGCCGGCGTTGACAAACAGCCCGTCGATACCGGGTACGGGCCCGATATAGGGGATCCCCTGTGGCGAGCCGGGCCGCAGTCCCGCCCAGTGGTGTTCGATCTCGGCCTGATGGAGAATCGGGAAATGCTCCTGGGCAAAGGTTGCCAAAGCGTCTCTTGCTGTTTGGGTGGTTTGCTTCTGGAAACCTCGGTATTCGAGGGTACTGCCGACCAAGATCCTGCCGTCCCGTCGCGGAATCACATAGCGATCCTGGTGCAGCACGATGCGTCGGATGGCATCGGGCTGGGAGCGGAACAGGATCATCTGACCCAACACCGGCTCGATTTGGGGACTGGGCAGATAGGACTGCAGCAGGTTTCCACTCCAAGCCCCGGCACAGACGATGACGCGGTCAGCTGAAAACTTTCTCTCCGGTGTCTCGACGCCGATGAGTCTGCCCTGTGAAGTGAGCAGCCGACTCACCTGGGTCTGTGGGTGGATCTCGACGCGATGTTCGATAGCGCCATAACAAGCCTTGACCAGACGGGGGTTGCGTATCTGTGCCACATCCGGCATCCAAACAGCCGTTTCGGCGGTTCTTCCCAGCGCAGGTTCACAGGCGGCGATGGCCGGTGGAGTGAGCTGTTCCACCGGTTGCGGCGTCCTGCTGCGCCAGCGAAGCGCCGCGTCAAGATCCTCGGGTTCAAGCATCAGCAGTCCATTTCTACAGTACTCGGGATCGATGCCGCTCTCTTCCCGTAGGGCCTGTGCAAGGCTTGGGTAGTGCCGTTGTCCCCAGGAGGCAAGTTCAGTTATGCAATCGGGGTAACGCCAGGGATAGAGTGGAGAGACGATCCCGCCGCCGGCCCAGGAAGATTCGCGTCCCATCCGGCCTTGCTCCAGCAGGGTGACCGTGTGACCGGCAGAGACCAGCTCTCTTGCGGTGAGCATGCCGAGGAGGCCGCCGCCGATGATGATGAAATCAGGCATGAGTAAGGGATGTTTATACAGTGAAAAATGTGAACCAGCGCATAATTATCGGCCGGTTTATGCCGTCATGTATAGCGCAAAAACACCTACCTGGGATTGTTTGGATATTATTTAGAATTAATGGATGATAAGAACGACAATCGTATCCGTGCCACTGGTCGGCAAATTGACACGCTTTATCGTGTGAGGCATCTCTTGGTGGCCACATATCTGCTATAGGGAGGGTTATGAAGACTCAATCCGGATTTACACTCGTTGAATTGATGGTCACCCTGGCGGTCGGCATCGTCGTCCTTGCTCTCGGGCTTCCCGCGATAATGAGTATGATGTCGACCAATCAGGCCGCAGGCTATTCGAATGGCCTGGTCGGCGCCATTCGCCTGGCGCGCAGCGAGGCGGTCAAGCGGGCTGCTTCCGTGACGGTATGTGCCAGCAATGCTACCCAGACAGGCTGTTCCGGCAATGACTGGAATAACGGCTGGATAGTCTTTACAGATGATAATGCCGATTCAGTCTACGATGCGGGCGAGACGATTCATCGGGTTTGGTCGATTCCGACGGACGAACGGCCAAATTTGGAGTTTCAAGCCGCTTCACCCAACGCCATTCGTTTTACCCCGTCTGGCGCCAATGCCTTGGATGCGCAGATTCAGTTTGCTTTCAAGAAAAGCGACTGCCATGCCGATCAGGCTCGACAAATCACGATCTCCAGAATGGGCAGGGCCACGCTTGACCTTGTGGCCTGTTTTTGAGGAATGATGATGCTTATCAAGCACCGCAAAATATCCGTTAGACATTGCGCCAACGCCAGCGGTGGCTTCACACTGATGGAAGTACTGGTGACCGTAGTTATCCTTTCGATTGGGCTACTGGGGGTTGCGAGCCTGCAATTCAATTCGTTGCGGGGTAATCAGAATGCCTTGGAGGCGTCTGTCGCCGTGGCCTTGGCGATGGAGGGGGCTGACAGGTTACGGGCCAACACGCCAGGCGCAAATTCCTACAATCTCATCAATGCGGCCGGCGCGGATCCCGCTTGTATCGATACGTTCTGCTCCGTTGCGCAGATAGCGCAGACTGATGCCTTCGAATGGATCAGCAAGATTGAAGAGCTCTTACCCGGCGGTGAGGGTGTTATATGCCGGGACAGCACGCCGGCTGACGGTACCAGCAGTACCGCCCACGGATGTGATCAAGCCGCAACGACAAAAATATTTGCCGTCAAGGTATTTTGGGATCATGACCGGAATGCGGCTACCCCGCTGATGGCCTACCGGATGAACTTGATACTATGAGGTTTACAATGACAAGGGCGTACTGTCGTGGATTGACATTGGTCGAGCTGATGATCGCGCTCGCTTTGAGCCTGCTGGTGCTGAGTGCCGCTGTATCCATTTTTATCGCCAGCAAGGAGTCGTTTCGTCTGGAAGAAGACATATCCCAGATGCAGGAAAACTTTCGATTCATAGCCGATCGTTTTACCAAAGACTTCACGATGGTCGGATATACCGGTTGCGCAACGCCATATACGGATAACAGCCCCACCGTAGACGCCTTTGTGTCCGGTGCGGGTAATTTAGATGTCATACAGGGCGTTGAAGGGGGAGCGGGATCGGATGCCATTACTGTGACATATGCGCTGCCGGAGAGTGGTGTATCGGTCGTTGAGAGTGGCCCCACCCGTGCCAGTCCGCTTTATGTTTCAAAGAATCTGCCACTCTATCATGCGCTTTCCGATAATTTCACATCGGCATCGCCGGTGCCCATCACACTCTTGGTGGGTAATTGCAGACGGGCGAATATCTTTCTGGTGACTTCTGTCGCGGATGTCACCGCACCCAGCGGTGCCCTGGTGGGCAGCATTGAGCACGATACTGTTACCAGCATTGGCGGGGTGACGAATACCAGTACGGAACTCAGCGATATTTACGGAAAACTGGGGACACAGACTTCATCGGTTTTCCGGACTCAGAGTGTCACCTATGAGATCGATACAGTGGGTGGCGTGACGGGGCTATACGAGACCCGCAGTGGCAATTCAAAAATGCTGGTATTGGATAATGTCACGGATATGGAGATCCTCTATGGCATCGATTCGATAACCGCAGAAGACGGCAATGCGGATACGTATCGGGATTGGAGCGCGGCACTGAAGTTGTCTGATATCACAAGTTTGAAGATTACCCTGACTCTGGTTGTAGCTCAGCAGAACGGTGTGGATGTGACGCGAGAGTACAGCTTTACTATCAAAATGCGCGACATGGGGCTTGATGTATGAGACGTGGCAACCAAAATGTTATGCCGGATCGTTTTAATCACCATGGTGTCTTCGTGAAAGCCAGGCAAAAGGGCGCGGTGATGATTGTCGCACTGATGCTGCTGCTTGTGATGACAGTGCTGGCGGTTTCCGGGATCGGCAATTCGGTGCTCGAGCAGAAGATGTCGGGTAACTACTACCATGCGGCAACCGCATTCGAGTCTGCGGAGTTCGGCCTGCGTATCGCAGAGGAGTGGCTGGCTGACAATGTGACAAGTGATGCAATCGTGACCTCCTGGTTCAAGACTAGCACGACGATGAACGGGCTCTACACCACACAGGAGGGGACCACACCCAATTCTGTCGAGGTCTGTGGCGGCGATATCGACTGTGGCTTCGATCCGCGGGATGAGAGCGAGTGGTGTAACGGCGGAGCGGGATGCAACCTGCCGAAGGGTTTTGTCACCCTTGGCGATACCTTGCAGGGCACGGTGCTGGATACCATTGATCTGCCGGTTGGCCGACAGCCACAGTTCATCATTGAGCACATCGGTCCTGTCGAGACCAATACCAGCATCCAAATTGGAAGGCGCGCAATCGCAACTGACCGGACGGCCTTTCGCGTCACTGTTATCGGATGGGGTCAGGAAGGTGTTGCGCGCCATGTTGTGCAATCCCACGTTATCTTACGCCTCCTATGAGGCTGCTGGAGGCTGTCATGAATATGCACATTGGAAGAAAAGGAACACCCGGATCGCAGGTTAGATTCCAATCAAGAGTGAAATTGGGGTTGATTTCGGGATTGCTCACTCTTTTTGCCGGGCAGGTGTCCGCCGCCCCTGGCGTGCTGTCACAAGGGCCCTTATTCCTTGCGGCACCGGTACAACCCAACATCTTTTTCATGCTTGATGACTCAGGCAGTATGGATTGGGAAGTATTACGGCGTAGTGATGGCGGAGGCAGCGGGAATCTCGATTTCACGCCAGACTACACTACCGAGCAGCTGGAGCTGTGCGTGGGTTACAACGTGTTGGCTTATGATCCGACAACATTGACCGATCCCCAGAAAGAGCCCTATACCCCCTGGTTTGGTCTCGACCGTAACGGCAATGCCTTTACCGACGTGAGTCCGACTAACGCACCTGTCAATCCCTACACGGGCACGGCGGGTGGCACTGGTGGCTGTGATAATAATGGAGAGGTCAATAACGACAACGGTAGAGCCTGTAACCTGGTTACCGGTTTTGGTGGCAACGGCGCCCACTATTATGTCTGGACGGATGCGAATAATAATGAAGAGTACGACAACGGGGAGTGCGCTACCGGAACCCCGATCTTTGTCAGTTCCCTGACGGCGGCACAACAGACCAACTTCGCCAACTGGTTCAGTTACTACCGAAAGCGTGAGTACGTAATGAAGCGGGCAGTTACCGAGATTGCCGACGGCTCGACGGAGCGCATGGGCTTCGGAACGATCAACCGTAATAACCATGTGACGAGAGGCACCGAAGTGGGTACTCAGGTTAGAGACATCGATGACTTGACGGTTCCCATCAATGCGACCGCTGCGGCCAATAAAGCGACATTGCTGGACAACCTGCTGGGCGTGAACTCCAACAGCTTCACGCCGTTGCGACTGGGCCTGGAGCATACCGGTCAATACTTCATGGATCAGATGACCAACACGAGTCTATTTGGGTATGTCCCGGCGGCAGACCCGGATAGTGCATCAGGTTCGAGCCCCATACTTGACGCATCGCTCGGTGGTACCTGTCAGCAGAACTTTGCGATCGTCATGTCAGATGGTTTCTGGAATGGCGGCGATCCAACCATAGGGGATACCGACAGCGACGGCCCCGGTCCCTTTGACGGGCAGTCCTACGGCGCTGCCGCCGCACGAACACTGGCCGATGTGGCCATGAATTACTATGAGACGGATCTGCTGCCAATCGCCGATGAGGTCCCCATCGTCAGCATCGATGTGGCGCCGGGCGACGCCACTGAGTGCGCCAGTGTTGCGCCGAGCAATGCCAGTTTGCATCCCAACTGCTATGACACGAACACCGCTCAGCACCTTGTAACCTACACCGTGGCGTTTGGTGTTCGCGGAACCATTCCGGAGAATGATACTTCGGGTAATCCCTGCGTGCCCAACTCGAGGGATGATACATTGGCCACGCAGAATTGGCCGAATGTCTGCGACCCTACCGCTGGTCTCGGTACGGGGTGGCCTGTACCGGTATCCAATGGTACTACCACGGTTGATGACATGATGCACGCGGCGTGGAACGGCAGAGGCCAGTTTCTCAGCGCTAAAAATCCGGCAGAGTTGATCAACAGTCTGCAAAATGCCATTGATGATATCTCTTCCAAGAATCCGGTGGCTGCCGCTGCCGTGGCGGTGGACAGCTCGAGCATCGTCGGTGGTGGCAATGTGGTGCAGGGCAAGTTTGATTCGAGTTACTGGAGCGGAGAGCTTTACAGTTACGCCGTAACCGCAACGACTGTCAGCACAACGCCGACCTGGGCGGCTCACGATCTGTTGGATGCGCGGGGTTATTCGACGAGAATTGCCGTCACTTACAACGGCACGACCGCTATTCCCTTCAACTTTCCTGCCGATTACACCATTTCAACGAACTTCGGTGTGACAGAGATCAGTCAGGATCAACTCAATGATCTGATGTACGATTCGCCAAATCCGGTGACAACCACTGATCCGGTCCAAATCGCCGAAAACCAGGCCTATGGCGAAGATCTCGTGGCCTATCTTCTGGGCGATCCGACCAACGAAGGCAAGACTGTTGGCAAACTGAGAGATCGCGACAGCCATAAACTGGGAGATATCATTCATTCATCACCCGTCTATGTGGGTGATCCGGATCCGGATCTCTACGCCGATTCTTCCTATCAGGTATGGGCGAACTATCCAACGCCTTCCGGCGCCAATGGTCGGCGTGAAATGATTTACGTCGGCGCAAACGATGGCGGTCTGCACGCCTTCGATGCGACCACTGGTGAAGAGGTTTTTGTCTACTTTCCCAAAGCGGTGTTCAGCGATGAGAAACGGTGGGGGTTGCACTACCTCGCCAACCGCGGTTACGAGCATCGCTACTATGTGGATGGAGAGGTCACTGTTGCCGAGGTCTATGCCGACTTCGATGGTACCGGTGACAAGTGGAGCACAATTCTTGTCGGGACGCTACGTGGAGGCGGTCGCTCGATCTTTGCAATCGACATCAGTGACCCATCTGAATTCACTACGGCAGCCGGTGTGGCCAGTAACATTCTGTGGGAGTTTTCACATGATGAACTTGGCTTTACCTACAGTACACCAACCGTTGCCAAGATGAACAATGGCCGCTGGGCAGCGATCTTTGGAAATGGCTACATCCAGGGGGCGACCGCAACCGGCGAAGCCGTGTTATTCATCAAATACCTTGATAATGCCAGTCCTGGCTATCATATGATCTCCACTGGCGTGGGTTCCAATCTGGCAAGCGACTGTCTCAATGCCGGTAGTGATTGTAACGGACTCTCTACGCCTGCAGTGGTTGATCTGGGTGGCGACGGTATCGCTGATCGAGTCTATGCCGGTGATATCATGGGCAATCTATGGGCGTTTGATATCTCGTCTGCAACTCCCGCGTCATGGGGCCTGGCGTTTACCGCAGCGCCGTTGATCAGTGCCAAGACTTCAGGTGCCGTGTCACAGCCGATAACCTCGCAACCCGCGGTTATTCTACATCCGACCGAACGGCACAGTAATACCAGCCCCAACACCATGGTGTTCTTCGGAACCGGTCAGTACATTGCGGACAATGACCCCATTTCGACGGCCACCAATACCTTCTATGGAGTTTGGGACACTGGAACTGCCGTCACCAGCGCACGGAATGTCGCCTTGGTGGAGCAGACGATTTCGGCGGACACGCTGGGGTCAGACGATATTCGTATCATGACGAATAATCCTGTGGATTACACCACTCATCGCGGCTGGTTCGTGGATCTCCCCGATACGGGCGAAAGGGTGATCGCTTATCCTATCGTGTTCGGTGACGTTGTTGTCTACAACACAATTGTTCCTGAATCCAATCTTTGCTCCTCATCGGGCGGCTACAGTTGGCTCATGGTTCACAGTCTGATTGATGGTTCAGAGCCGGATTTCATCGCGCTGGATGTTAGCGGTGACGGTGTTTTCGATTCCAGTGACCAGAAGGATGGTCGGAACGTTACCGGAAAGAAATCCGGAGCGCTTAACTGGCAGATGACGCTTGCAAAATCGGGTGCTGGTGCCGAGGCTACCGCCTTCATACCAGCGCAAGACATAGATACAGTGAAGATTCGTGGCGACCGTCTTATTGGTACGCGCTCCTCATGGGGCCGCTACATGATGGATGAATAAGCTGCCTTGGGTTTTGAGGACTCTGATTATGAAGATACTGAATTCGAAAACAATGATACGCACTTCGGCGACAGCGTTGTCACTCGTGCTCTGCCTCTTTCTGGCCGATACGGCTACCTTGTGGGCTGAGACGGGTGACGGGGTGGGGCAAACGGAGGCGTTCGACCCCATTGTCGAGGGACCGTTCGATGGTTTGGACCTGAAGACGAAGCGTGTCTGGATCAACGACACAGTCTACCTGCTGGATAGCCGTGTGAAGGTGAAAGGTACGCATAAGAAGCTGGGGCTGATAACCGACCTGAAACAGGGAGAGACCATCAGGGCGACACTTCATCCCAACGAGGATCAGCCGATCATACCCTATGTAATTCTCATCGAGCGTCAGTAGGTATATGCCCATGCTTAGACAAAAAAGACGTGCTGTGCTCGGTCTTACATTGGTCGAGCTCATGATTACTCTTGCTGTAATGGCGATCCTCGCCGCAGTGGGCTATCCCATGTATACCGCGCAGGTGCAAAAGTCACGACGTGTCGAAGCTCGCGCCGCGGTGATGGAAATCGCCATGGCGCAGGAGAGAGAGTTCGGAGCATGGGGAGGTTATTCAGAGCCGAGCGTGGCCATTGCCGGTGTCACCGCAAATGACGGCGCCCCAGCGCCGGATGCCAGTAGCAACTTTAACGGCGACGTGACTCGGATCGCTGCACAGTACACGGATTTCTATAGTTTCACTATCACGGCCGATAACGACACATTTGCAATCACGGCGACCGCGACGGGCACACAGGCAGCGGATACGGATTGCGCAACCTTCGGCATTGATCAGTCGGGATTGAAAACCGCGACGGATGTCAACCTCTGCTGGTAAGCGGTTACCGTAGTTCCTTCGGCAACGAGAAGACGACCTCTTCTCGTTTGCCGCTGGTTTCGATCGTTTCCTTTGCCCCCCACTCCTTTAGTTTTGCAATCACATTTTCCACCAGGATTTCGGGTGCGGATGCTCCCGCCGTCAAGCCGATGCGCGTTGCCTGATTCAACCATGCCTTGTTGATATCATCGGGGCCATCGATCAGATAAGCCGGCGTATCGTGTTTCTCTGCGATCTCCCGCAAGCGGTTGGAGTTTGAACTGTTTGGTGAGCCGACAACCAGTACCAGATCACAGCGTCTGGCCAATTCCTTTACGGCGTCCTGCCGGTTCTGGGTGGCATAGCAGATATCTTTCTTCCTCGGACCGGTTATGTGGGGGAATCGCTGTTTCAGTGACTGTATTACCTGATCGGTATCGTCGATCGATAGGGTGGTCTGAGTGACGAATGCGATCTTTTCAGGAGAGGATATTTTGAGCTGATCCACGTCGTCTGTGGTGACGACCAGATGGATATGTGACGTCTCATCTTGGCGCAGGCACTGGCCCATGGTGCCCTCGACTTCCGGGTGTCCCCGATGGCCGATGAGGATCACTTCATAGCCGTCCCGGCAACGTCGTGCGACCTCCATATGTACCTTGGTGACCAACGGGCAGGTGGCATCGAACACCCGCAATTCGCGCTTGGCCGCTTCAACGCGAACCGATTGTGAGACGCCGTGGGCACTGAAGATGACGGTGTTTCCATCGGGCACATCGCTGAGTTCGTCGACGAAGATGGCGCCGCGCTGACGCAGACTCTCCACCACGAAGCGATTATGCACCACTTCGTGACGGACATAGATTGGTGCTCCCAGGAGTTCCAGTGCGCGCTCCACGATATCGATTGCGCGGTCGACGCCGGCGCAAAAACCGCGCGGATTGGCAAGCAGTATCTGTTGCATCGATCTATTCCGGTTCATCGACCTGAAGGATGGCCGTTCTGAAGATGAAAGTCCTACCACTCAGCGGATGGTTGAAATCGAGCAGGATGCGAGCAGTCTCGATTGTTAACACCGTGCCGGCCACCTCTTGGCCTGCCGGGGTGGTGAAAGCGATAACCTGTCCAGGCGACAGCTCAAGGGAGTGCGGGAAATCGTCAGTGTCGATCCATTGCCTGTTTTCACTGTCCCATGCTCCATAGACATCATTGCCGGAAAGTAAAAGTGATTGCTCCTCGCCTGCCTTCAGTCCGATCAGTTTGGACTCCAGTGCAGGCGCCATTGTGCCGTCACCGAGAGTGAACACCATCGGTTCTTCCTCGAAGGTGGAAATCACATCTGATCCGTCTTCCAGCGAGAGGGAAAAATGCATCACGACTTTGCTGTCGTGTGAGATCGTCTGCGCGTTCGACATACTTCCTGAAAATACGATATGGATGCCAGCGTTGGCCCGCTCATAAAGCCATGCGGCGTTGCGACTTGCTTATTCGGAAATAAGTATACCGCGTTTTACGCGCCTTGCCTGGCGTCAGCTCAATAGCTCCTGCGAGAGAAACAGATATCCCAGTGAGGCCAGCAAAATCCCGACGGCGACGTACTGGATCAGAATACAGATCGCTGGCAGATCGTTGCAGAGCTTGCTGAATCGGCAGAGTTTACAGTTCTTCATATCTCACCTCTGTACTACAGTGATCGTTGTTTCCCGGTTCAATCCGAGGCGACC
>JBNKOL010000015.1:0-3382 GCA_050294655.1 Sedimenticolaceae bacterium | reverse complement strand
TCGTCATTCATTGGTCGTCGGCGCAAACCTATTAAATGTTGGCATGGTAGGTGTCGGATTGTATGCCATTGGATATATTTTCTTCACCGATGCGTATTATCCCATCGCGGCGCTTCTAGTATCTCCGTTTGTACTGTTGTCTCTTTCCAATATGTACGCTTTACGCAAGGAGCGGGCCAAAGGATTGCATGCCCTGCCCGTTGCAAAGTGACTTAACGCCGCGTTTGAGAATAGACGCGCGATACGGCCACGCGTCGCTCAACGCATAAACATTTCTGCCCCAATCTTTGAATCAATGGACATACGCCCCGCAACACAAGAAGATTACAAGGCGATTGTCAGCCTGGTGCCAAACCGTGAGGAGCTGTTTCTCGTCTATCCGAAAGGGAAGCACCCCTTTACCGTCAGTCAGCTTCAGGAACTGGCCGAGAGCAGAACAGAGCTTACCGTGGCCGTCCAGGAAGGGCGGGTAATCGGCTTCGCCAATTTATACGACTTGCAGCCCGGTAAGTGGGCGTTTATCGGCAATGTGGTTATCCATCGTGAATTCAGAGGCAGCGGGCTCGGGCAGAAGCTGGTGGCGCATATGGTGCAAATTGCCTTTGCGAACTATCAACTGTCTGAGGTGCGTATTTCGGTCTTTAACGGCAATACGCCCGCGCTTTTGCTCTATGACGGTCTCGGTTTCAAGCCCTACGCATTGGAAGAGCGTAGCGATCCGGCGGGAAACCGGGTTGCGCTTATCCACATGCGGCTGCGCGGGGCGCTGTAGCCGTTCATTAACTTTCCCCGTTCAGCGCAGAAACCAGTGCCACAGTTGAAACAGGGTGAATATTGCGGAACAGAAAAAGCCCGCGACGGGAAGCCAGTAGGGAAAGACCATGATCCCTTGCGGCCGTGGCGTTTTCTTTTTGATGCGCCACAGGGAGAGGTTGACCAGGGTAAAGACCGTCAGGGTCACCAGGCTGGTGATCTTCGCCAGCGTCACCAGCGGCAGCCCTAGCGCCAGAGTGAGTATCGCGGCGCCGATCAACAGGGTGCTGCGCAGGGGGGTGCGGGTAAAGGGATGCACACTCGCCAGTCCGCTCGGTATCCAGCCCTGTCCCGCCATACCGTAAAGCACCCGCGAGGCCATCACGATCTGGATGATGGCGCCGTTGATCACCGCCGAAAGACCGATCAGGCCGATGAAGATCGGCGCCTCGCCCGTGGCGTGCTGGTAGATCAGCGCCAGCGGCGCGTCACTGGCGGCCAGTTCTTCCGGCGGCAGGACAGCCACCGCCACCACGGCAACGATCATGTAGAGCAGGGTGGCGATGCCCAGCGACAGCAGCACCGCCTGCGGCAGGTTGCGGTTGGGATCGCGCACCTCTTCGGCCACATTGACGATATCCTCGAAACCGATGAACGCGTAGAAGGCGATAAAGGCGCCGCCGAAGATGCCGGTCAGGGTGGCGAGATTGGACGGCACATCCAGGGAGCGTTGCAACGCGGGACCCAGTTCCACCTGCGGCAACGCCACCCCGAGGATCAGAAATAGCCCGATGATCTCGATCAGGGTGGTCAGGGCCGCCAGCCAGGCGGATTCGCTGATGCCCCAAGCGGCGACCGCCACCAGCAGCAGCACCAGCAGGGTGATGATCATCCAGGGGGGCAAGTGCAGAAAGACCTGCAGATAGCCCACAAAACCGTTCACCAGGGTGGCGGTGGAGACCATGCCGATGAACACGATCAGAAAACCCACCATTGTGGCCAGCCACGCCTTGCCGAAGGCGCGCTGCACATAGACCGCCTCACCCGCACTGAGCGGGTAGCGCGCCGACAGTTCGGCGTAGGAGAAGGCGGAGAACCCAGCCAGCAGGGAGGCGATGAGGAAGGCCAGGGGCGCATGCACCCCGGCGCTGCCCGCCACCTCGCCGATCAGCACATAGATCCCGGCGCCCAGGATGGTGCCGAGGCCGTAGAAGGTGAGCATGGGCAGGGAGAAGGCCCGTTTCAGGGTGGCCGGTTGTTGCATTTTTGTATCAGAAGATAAGGTGAGATTTATATGTCGAACATAAATAGTCTTATAAAAACATATAAGTAGGGCTTGTTTTGCATTTGATATATCACATTTGTGCCGTTGTTTTCTCAGCAAAGCACCTGTTGCCACCTGGAATATAGTCCCGTAGACTCCTGCGGTGTAGGGATTTTTTATAATTATTATTACTTTTCGAGAAGACTATGATGAGACGGATAGGATTTCCGGTCATAGCAGTACTCTTGACCATTACCACCCAACTCCAGGCGCAAGATTTCGATATCGAGGCGGTGCCTGTGGCCTATATCAGTATGCCTCTCGGGGGTGGCGCCAAAGCGACCCCCAGCTACGGCCTGCAACTCCATATGATGAGCCATGAGGCCCTTAACGAAGGGGTCAGTTGGTTCGACAGCGGCCGTCCGGCCTATATGGATCTGCGCTTCAGTAATTCAGAGATCGCTGCCCTGGAGTTCAACGGTATCAACACCCTGCGGCGGGTAACCCGTTATAACGCCAACGGGGAGCAGGAGACAGAACCCCAGTTCGATTGGGTCGCGGTTGGCGGTGCGTTGGTTTTTATCTGTGTTTTCGCCTGCCGCGATGACGATGATGAAGAGCGTGAGCTGCCGGTGGTAGTAGAAGAAGATATTCCTAACTAGGAACAGGTTCACAAAAGCACTTCACACTGGTAGCGTGTAGAAGATTCTTCCTTTAGAGTTAATTATTTAATTTGCTCTAGCGGGATAAACGCCAACATGTTCTTTGTTTGGGACGACGCCTACAACACTGGTATCGAGGTCATCGATACCCAACATCGCCGGATCGTCGACTACATCAACGACCTGCACCACGCCATCTCCACCGATAATAAGGAGGGGGTCGGGAAGGTGCTGGAAAGTCTCATCAACTACACCATTTCCCATTTCTCCTTCGAGGAGAGCCTGATGGAGGAGCACGGGTACCAACTCGTCGAGGAGCATCGCAAGGTACACAAGGTTTTCACCGACCGGATCATGCGTTATCAGTTGGATTGGAGCAAGGGGAAGGATGTATCCCGTAAGTTGCTGAGTGATCTACGGATATGGCTGATTTCTCATATCCAGCAGGAAGATCAGGACTACGCCAGGGTGATCAGCAAGAAGCTTAACCAGGGCTGGGTTTCGAAGATGCTGGGGCATTTTTTTTCGAAGTAGGCTTGCCCCCAAAGCCATTTCTATCGTTGTCTCAGAATGATTCGGTCTCGTAGCGGTAGGCCGTGATGGAGTCCGACCAGTAGCCGGGTGAAAATCCGGCCTTCATCTTCAGTTGTTGCAGGAAGCTCGCGGGATCGGGGAGCGACTCCCATACGGCCGGCAGAAAGGT
>JBNKOL010000014.1:0-6984 GCA_050294655.1 Sedimenticolaceae bacterium | reverse complement strand
TGCCGGGTAGCTATATACGGACAGGATAACCGCTGAAAGCATCTAAGCGGGAAGCCCCTCCCAAGATAAGATCTCACTGGACCCTTGAGGTCCCTGAAGGGCCGTTGAAGACTACAACGTTGATAGGCTGGGTGTGGAAGTGCAGCAATGTATGAAGCTAACCAGTACTAATTGCCCGTGAGGCTTGACCATATAACACCCAAACGTTTTGGGTCAGGTTCAAGCGAACGCAACTACTACCCATATGCGATCTTACCGAATGCCGAGATGTTCGTTATTGAGCATCTCCACCAGTTTGCCTGGCGGCCATAGCGTGTTGGTACCACCCGATCCCATCCCGAACTCGGAAGTGAAACGACTTAGCGCCGATGATAGTGTGGGGCCTCCCCATGCGAAAGTAGGACACTGCCAGGTTTTTATGCCAAAACCCCGGATTCTCGCGAATCCGGGGTTTTTTTTTGCTATGAGTTCATACTTTTCCACAGGCGAATAGAAAGGTGGTTTTTTTCTCTCCAAGATTCTTTAAACTCAGTAGATGGTTGTCACAATCCTCTTGTTATTCATCGGGCTACTGTTCTCTGGTTACGCCTTTCACCTGTTACTACGTCGCAGGCGGGTGTTTGCGGCGGGAGTCAATGGGCTGATAGGTTTACCGTTTGTGATGACGGGTGGCTTTTTAAGCATGCTCTTGCTGAATCTACAGACTTATCAACAATTAACGAAAGAGGTTGTGCTCGCGGATGTCTATATCGGTGAGTCGACTGGCCGAGGGTTTCCTTTGCGTTTGGCGTACGCGGACAAGACAGATACTTATCTCATCCAGGCAACGGAATGGCGGTTGGATGCGCGCTTCATCAAATGGAAGCCCTGGATGTCGCTGTTTGGCAAGGAGCCGATTGTCAGGCTTGAGCGGCTGGAAGAGCGCGCCATCTCAAACGCTGGCGCTCCAGTCATGAACAGTTACGACCTGACAACGCAGATGAAGTGGGTGGATGAGATCGTCTCTACGCTGACCAATGAGATCGGATTGATAGATACTGTTTACGGAAGCTCTATCTATATGCCGGCAATTCCAGGTGCTGAATATCAGGTGACTGCCTCCATCTCGGGATTAGTGGCGCGGCCGATGAATCAGTCGGCCCGTCGGGCGGTGCTGGAGTGGAGCCAACCATGATTCGCTACGCAATCAAGCCGGTTCACCCAGAGGCGCATTTGTTGGAAGTCAGGCTTGAGATTTCAGACCCGGGCGACTCTCCACTGATCCTCTATCTGCCGAGTTGGATACGTGGCAGCTATATGGTGCGCGACTTTGCCCGCCATATCGTCTCCATACGAGCGGAATGCCGGGGTCAGGCGGTCGATCTTGTGAAGCAAGATAAGCAGACCTGGCTGCTTTCAACACCGGTTGATGCAGTGCTGAAAGTAGTTTACCAGGTATACGCTTGGGATCTCTCCGTGCGGGCAGCACATCTCGATATTACCCATGCCTACTTTAACGGTCCCTGTGTTTTTCTGGGTGTTAAGGGGCGTGAGAGTGATCGCTGTGAAGTAGAGATTCAGTCCCCTGACGGCGATAAGTATGCGAGCTGGAAAGTTGCGGTATCGATGCGCACACTGGATGTGGATGGCCATGGGTTTGGGCGTTATGAGGCACCTGATTATGAAACGTTGCTTGACCATCCTGTGGAGATCAGTGACTTCATCGCGCGTGATTTCCTGGTCAGGGAAAAACCCCATCGGTTTGTGATCCATGGACGCCATGAGGGGGATCTTGAGCGCATTTGCAGCGATTTAGCGAAAGTCTGTGAAGAAGCCGTCACCCTGTTTGATGAGTTGCCGCTAAAGGAATATCTCTTTCTACTCTGGGTGGTTGGCAACGGCTATGGTGGGCTGGAGCATCACAACTCAACCAGTCTGATGATTGGCCGTGACTCCCTCCCTACCAAGACGATGCGGGAGGTCACTCCCGGCTATCGTCGCCTGCTTGGGCTTTGCAGCCACGAATACATCCATCTGTGGAATGTAAAACGCATTACGCCTGAAGAGTTTCTGCGGGATGGGACGGCGCATGAGGTCTATACGCGCCAGCTCTGGATATTCGAAGGTATTACCTCTTATTACGATGAGCTGATCCTTCTGCGCAGTGGCGTTATCGAAAGCAAAGACTATTTCGAAATGGTGGCAGAAGGCGTGACGCGGGTGATACGCGGCGCCGGGCGCCTCAAACAGACGCTCGAGGAGTCCTCCTTTGACGCCTGGACCAAATTCTATAAACAAGACGAGAACGCTCCCAACGCCATCGTCAGTTACTATACCAAGGGCGCCCTGGTGGCGATGTTGTTGGATCTCAGCATCCGCCTGAGAAGCGAAGGACAAGCATCCCTGGACGATGTGATGCGGGCACTTTGGCATCGCCATGGTAAGCCGGGGATCGGTCTGGCAGAGCGTGATTTTGAGCGACTGGTCGATGAGGTGACAGGTTTGGAGTTCCAATCTGAGTTTGATCGCTGGGTTCGTTCCACCGATGAGCTTCCCCTGGCTGAAACCCTGCAGGCGTTCGGTATCGAGCTCTATCTGTTGCCGGCGAAATCTGCCACCGATCTGGGCAGTGTGGTCGAGGAGCGACCCAAAATTGAACGCGGCAAACCGGTACTCGGAGCTAAATGGGAACAGCAGACGAGAGGTCTCCTGCTACAGCAGGTTCAGGATGGTGGCGCGGCGCAGATCGCAGGCCTTTCTGCCGGTGATGAGATCATCGCAGTGGATTGCCTGAGCATGGATGCGGCGCGCCTGGAGAGCTACCTGACCCAATTGCCCGTTGACAGCCGGATCGTTGTACATGCCTTCCGTCGTGATGAATTGATGCAGTTCGATGTGAAGCCGTTGCCTGCGCCGGCGGACACTTGCTGTTTCTATTTGCCCTCTGCTATTGATGAAAAACAGAGTCAATTGCGAGCTGACTGGTTAAGCGGACATGCACGGCGAAATTGAACTGATCCACACCCTGGCCGATGGCGCCTTCCATTCCGGCGAACGGTTGGGTCGTCTGCTCGGCATCACACGTGCCGGTGTCTGGAAAAGGTTGCAACAGCTGAAGCTTGATTTCGGCCTCGAGATCGATGCGGTCAAAGGACGGGGCTATCGCCTGCGCGAACCCCTGGATCTATTCAACACAGATAAGGTGCTCGAATATATCCCTGACAACGAGCAGTTTGGAATAAATAGTCTTCATCTGCACACTGTGCTCGACTCCACCAATACCTGGTTGATGCAGCGGGGTGCGGAGGGTGAACCTTCCGGTGCCGTCTGTCTTACCGAATATCAGCAGGCTGGACGGGGGCGGCATGGCCGACAGTGGGTCTCACCATTTGGACACAATGTCTACCTTTCCATGCTATGGCGGTTCGAAATGGCACCGATGCAGGTGGCTGGCCTGAGCCTGGCAGCGGCCGTTGGTGTGCTGCGAACGCTGCAGGAATTCAACTGCACGGGAGCGGGTTTGAAGTGGCCCAACGACATCCTGTGGGAAGGTAAAAAGCTTGCGGGACTGCTGCTGGAGGTCTCAGGTGAAGCGGGCGGCCCCTCCCAAGTCGTCATCGGTGTCGGTCTCAATACCTGGCTGGGTCGCAATGGCGAAGAGATCGATCAACCCTGGGTCGATCTCAGCTCAATTCCCAATGTGCAGCCACACAATCGAAGTCAACTGGCCGCTCGTTTGATTACCGAGTTACGTAGAGTGGTGCGTGATTACCAGTCCGGAGGGTTGGCCTGTTTCCTCGACGAGTGGCATCAAAATGACTTGATGATCGGACGGCAGGTGGAAATCCGCAGTGTGAGCCAGAGTCATTTTGGCGAACACTTGGGGATAGATCTTTCAGGCGCTTTGCGGTTGTTGGTCAATGGTGAGCAGCGACTATTTCATGCCGGTGAGGTGAGTTTGCGGCAGGGTAAGGTGTAGATCCATGCGGCTGTTCATCGATATGGGCAACAGCGAGGTCAAGTGGGCCAGCGCAGATGAGCTGGCCGGGAATATCGTCCACCGAGTGGCATCCACTGACCTCGTTGCCGAGATGATTCCGCAACTGCAATTGCTTGAGACGCCTTCTCAGGTACACATCGCTAGCGTGTTGCGGCCCGGGCGTACGCAAAGCCTCTGCCAATGGATCGAGACGGCTTGGCGCATTCTCCCTCACTTCGCGCAAACACGGGAAACCGAGCTGGGGGTTGTTAATGGCTATCGGCAACCGGATCAGCTGGGAGTCGACCGCTGGCTGGGATTACTTGCGGCACGGGATATTTCAAAACAGACGGTATTGGTCGTAGACTGTGGCACGGCGACGACCCTGGACGCGATGGATTCGCATGGCCGGCATCTTGGTGGGGCGATCCTACCGGGCCTGCAGCTGTTTCAACGCTGCCTGCAATCGCATACGGACATTCCTGAGGCTGCCGAGGGCGTAGCGATCGAAGGATTTGCGACCGACACCGCAGCAGGAATAGCCTCCGGTGCTATGCTGGCGACCACCTCTGCAGTAGAGGCAATGCTTTCCCGACTGCGGCAGCAGTATGATAGCGGCACGCAATGTCTGCTGACGGGAGGCTTTGCGCGCCAAGTGGCGCGGAACCTCACCGTGCCACACCGTCTGGTGCCAAATCTCATTTTACAAGGGCTTTTCCTGCAGGCAGGACTAAAAGACAGACAATGAAGTGGCTTTTTTCCATCCTATTGATCGCCAATCTGGGCATGTTCATCTGGCTCTTTCCGCAACGGGATGGGGTGTCAACGAGTGCTTTGCATGTGGAAGACATTGGAGAACTCCGGCTGGTCGGTGAGCTGGAGGATGAGACATCTGCCGGTGCCGAGGGTGTGTTGGCGCAAACCCAGGCTTTGTCCAATGCTGCAGAAGCAGAGGTTCAAAATCCACCTCCGGTCATGGCGCCGGAAGAGGTTCCTCGGATGCCGCCCAACGTAGAGCCTGAGGTGGTGGCCTCCCGGGATGCGGCTACAATCGCGTCGTCATCGGAGACACCGCAGACTCCGGCAGTGCTCATCTGTGGCAGAGTTGGCGCATTCGATAAGCGAGCACAAGCGGAACTGCTCTCGGTCAGAATGTTGGCGCAGGGGGCAAAAACCGAGATAACTTCTGAATCGAGCAACGAGCAGGCCGGGTTTTGGGTACTGATTCCGCCCCAGAAAGACCGTAAGGCGGCCATTGCGATCGCCAAGCGGCTGGAGGGCGCGGGCGTCTCCGACCTGTGGCGCTTCACCAGCGGTGGATTGGCGCATGCCATATCCCTGGGCCTGTTTCGTGATAAAGACCGGGCTCAGGCGAGAAGGGATCTGATTGCTGAAATGGGCTTCGATGCCGAAGTCAGACCCAGGTATCGGGAACAGACCCGCTATTGGCTCGACTATCGATTCACTGGAGACACCCCGCTGGGCGAAGCCCGTTGGCAGGAGATCAGCAAGCAGCATCCGGATGTCCAGCGTCAAGAGCAGCCCTGCCCTTACTGATCCAAAGCCTCGCTGGGGTTTACTTCGGACTGGCCGTGACGGTGGCCGTGCCCTGAACGCGAGTAGACAAGCTGAATATCGCCTAGCTAACCTTCGAATCAGTTAGTTTGCCTGTGACCGCGTAAACGCATAGAATTCGCATTCTTTAGCCGGCGTAGCTCAGTTGGTAGAGCAGCTGATTTGTAATCAGCTGGTCGGGGGTTCGAATCCTCTCGCCGGCTCCATCTCAGATAGTCTAAAAACCTGCTTCGGCGGGTTTTTTTGTTGTTTGGTTCTGATCTTTATTCATCGTGCAAGCATATCTGGGGCGCCACTGTCGTGGTGGCCGTTGTAGCCTCTCGTCAGTGTGGTAGTGTATTCGCTGGGAAGAGCGAGGAGCAGGTATGGCAAGTGGTTCGAAAAAAGTGATCTTCGCCGCATTGGCGGGGAATAGCCTGATTGCAATTACCAAGTTTTTGGCAGCCTTTTTCACCGGCAGTTCGGCGATGTTATCTGAGGCTATCCACTCTCTGGTCGATACCGGCAACCAGGGGCTATTGCTCTATGGTATAGCCCGCTCCAAGCGGCCGCCCGATGCGGCGTTTCCCTTCGGTCACGGCAAGGAGATCTATTTCTGGAGCTTCATCGTCGCGATCCTGATCTTCGCCCTGGGTGGTGGGGTCTCCATCTATGAGGGGATCAAGCATCTCGGGCATCCAGAGCCGATCGAGAATCCTCTCGTCAACTATCTGGTGCTGGGCTTGGCCATGCTCTTCGAAGGCGCTGCCTGGCTCTTCGCCTTCCGCGAGTTCACCCGCGCCAAGGGGAAATGGGGTTATGTGGAGGCGATCCAGCGGGCCAAGGATCCATCGATCTTTGTGGTGCTGTTCGAGGACACCGCCGCCATTCTCGGTTTGATGGTCGCCTTTGTCGGTGTGGCAATGGCTCAGCTGACCGGGCAGCTCTGGTTCGACGGGGTCGCCTCGGTCATCATCGGGTTGATCCTGGTCGGTACCGCCATCTGGCTCGCCTACGAAACCAAGGGGCTGTTGATCGGCGAAAGCGCCAACCGCACCGTGGTGGAGGGTATCCGCAGTCTGGTCGGGGCGCAGGTATTGGTGGAGCATGTGAACGAGGTGCTGACCATGCATATGGGGCCCGATTTCATTCTGGCGAACCTGAGCGTCGATTTTGCCGACCGGGCATCCGCGGAGCAGATCGAGTCGGCGATCAGCGAGATGGACAAGTCGATCAAACAGCAGTTTCCCCAGGTGAAGCGGATCTTCATCGAAGCGGAGAAGCGGGCGTTGAGCCCGTCTTCCTGAACTAGTGTAGTGTCCGATACTGCAGCAGGAAATCAGAAGCCCCCAAATTTCCCAAGACGCCCCGAAGGAAGTGCCCTTGGGGTACAAGGCGCAGTTCGCAGGCAATGGCAAGCCCTTGTCAAGAACTGCAACGCAGGATTGGGGAATTTGGGGGCTTCCCTTCGG
>JBNKOL010000013.1:0-13067 GCA_050294655.1 Sedimenticolaceae bacterium | reverse complement strand
ACGGCAAGGCATCAAAACGCCGCTGTAGCACTCCTACAGCAAGTTTTGATAACGCAGTCCGTGAGCAAACACACGACGGCCTGCCGTTGAATATCAAAAAGATAGGGGCTACAAGAATAACCCAGCTCGGCGTTGCGGCTCTTGACAAGGGCTGGGCCATTGCCTGCACCCCAAGGCCACTTCCTGCGGGGCGCGAGCCGCGCCTTGATCTGAGCCATTCTTGTAGCCCTGAGTGTCATGATATTTATGTCCTGGTTAGTATCTCAAACTTGAATACTGTCAGGGCGTCTGGCGTGCCGCTGCTTGTGTGGGACGACGGGTAAGCAACCCATGCCGGACGGTGGGCCGCTGTAACCCAAGGTGGAAGTGAACAACAACCTCTGGCGCGTCGTTAACTTGCTGAGTGAGGTTATATCATATTGTTTTTTATACTCTCGGTGATCTCGTTTTCCATCGTGCGACAGACGAAATAGGCGGCAATCTCACCCATTGCCCATGCCGGTACCTTTAGGTGGATATCCCAGGCGATATGGCTGTTGTTCGCTCCGGCATCTGAGATTCTAATAACACCTAAATGGTCGGCTATCAGTCGCTTTCCGGCAATCACCTTGTAGTCATAGCCCACTTCGGTGCCGTCGTCGGTCTTCAGTTCCGCGGTAGATGTATTGGAGGGGGGTAACCAGGCAACGACTTTCTCTGTCAACAGGTCCCCTTTGAAGGTGATCCGACGGATTGCTCCCAAGCCATTGATGTCGTCACAGTCATCGCTGACTTTAATCAATTCCGAGGTTGTTACTTGATCGACGATATCTTTCAGATTGGCATGGTCAGAGAGTCGGCGGAATGTTTCTTCGATAGTGAATGGTACGGTAACACGAATTTTCGATATGGCCATTGTCATTAATCCATTATGAGTTGTTAGCTATGTTTGTCTCTATCTCCGGTGTTCAGAGAATCCCAGTCATGCATCTGCGCAGGCTACTTTCGGCCTGCCGTTCCACGATCCATTCTTGCTCTCTTTCGCGTTGTGCTATGTGATTACAATCACGTTACTAAGAGGTCGCAAAAAATGCGATTAATAAATAGAAGTTAAATAGGATTCGTGTGATATGCAAGTGTGATGACGATCTTTATCGGACTTCGGATATATATGGACGTTGATAGTGAAGGATTCTTTGATTAATTCGCGAAAAAAATTGGCACTATTCCAAACGAGTATGAATACACTCTTGCGATATCTTTTATCGGTGGGACTGCTCTGTCCCTTGGCTCTTCCCGCGGAGGTGTCGCTGGTAACGGCGCAGCCGGCCTTTAATCAGGAAGTCTTGTTCGGATTCACCCGTGAGCGCACCCGCGTAGTGCTGTCAACCGAGATCAGTGGGCGTGTGACTGAGATCAACGGTGATGTGGGTGACATGACCGTGGCAGAGCGTCCCTTCATCTGTCTCGACCAGACATTCATTGACCTGGAGCTGGCCGCTAATCAACAAGAACGCAAAGCATTGCAGGTGGATTACAACTACTTCAACAAGGAGGTGAAGCGTATGCGCCAGCTGATGTTGAAGAAGAGTACCTCCATGAGTCAGCTCGACATCGCCCTGCGTAACCTGGACAAGACGGAGGCGCAGTTGCAAACGCTGAAGACTACCAATCGCACCCTGCAGGAGAAAAAGGCACGACACTGTATCCACCCCTCAGAGGGTTGGCACATCATACGCCGACATGTGGAGGTGGGTGAGTGGGTCAACGCCGGTCAACCGGTAGTGGAGATCGGTGACTATCGTCGCTTGCTGGTACCCTTCGCTCTCAATATGCAGCAGTATCAGGTGCTGCGGGGACTGGACGGAAAGCTGCGATTGAACTTGCCGCAGCAGGGCAGGGAGGTCCCCGCTACGCTGTTGCACGTCTCCCCCGCCTTCGACGAAGCTTCTCACAAGATTGCGGTGGAGTTGGAGATCAGCCAAGGGGTCGACAAGGGTCGCGGCGGGCTGCGTGTCGAGCTGGCGTTGGAAATTCCCCTCAATAGCGGGGCGGTGATGGTGCCTGAGTCAGCCCTGCAACAGCGTTATGAGCAATACTGGTTGAAACGCCCGGGTGGGGAGGAGGTGCGGGTAGTCTATCTGGGGCATAAGCAGAGTCCACAAGGCGGCATTGCGCACGTGGTCTCTCCGGAGGTCAAAGCCGGCGACAGCTTTCAACACCAACCGGACTGAACCCACCTATGCGCCAGGTCGTCGACTTCACACTCAAACAACGGGTCTTCTTCAACCTGGTGTTCGTGGTGTTGATGGCGGTGGGCCTCTTCGCCCTATTCGCTCTGCCGGCGGAGCGCTATCCCGATTTCCGCCTAGGTGAGGTAGCCATAACCACGCTCTATCCCGGTGCTTCTCCGGTGGATGTGGAAAGTCTGGTCACAAGCAAGATCGAGGCGGCAGTGGAGAAGGTCGACGATGTGGCTTGGATTAACGCCACATCCTCCAGCGGTCGTTCCTACATTCACCTCAAGTTCATCGATGACGCCGACTACGAAGCGCTCTTTAACGAGGTGCGCTTCGAGGTGCTCAACATCATCAACGAACTGCCCGCGGAAGTCGATCCGCCAAAACTGCTAAATATCAAAGTGCAGCACTGGATGCCGGTGATCTCGCTCAATCTGGCGGGCGATCACACTAATCGGGCGCTGGCTTTGATGGCAAAAGAGATCAAGGTGCGCTTATTAAAGATCCCTGGGGTGCAGCAGGTTGAGTTCAAAGGAGAGCAGGTTCAGGAGTTTCACGTCAATCTTGATCCGGCCAAGCTGCGCCTGTTCGGTGTCACCTTCAACCAGGTTGCGGTGGTTCTGGGCCACGCCAATCGCAGCATTCCCGCCGGCAGGTACACCGATGTAAGTGGGGAGTTCCTGGTCAAGATGGACGAACGTTTCCGCACCCGCGAGCAGGTGCAGGAGACGGTGGTGCGCCGTGATGCGGATGGAAGCCTGCTACGTATCAAAGACCTGGCCAGTCATGTCGGCATCGACTATCGGAATCCCATCATGCTTACCTCGGCCAACGGCAAACCATGTGTCGGGCTCGATGTGCTCAAGTCGCAAGCAGGTAATGCCTTGCGTATCCGCGATCAGGCGATGGCGGTGATAGACGAGCTTCGTCCGATCCTTGAGGCGCAGGGGGTGGAGTTGGTTCTGTCCCACGACTCCACCGTTTATATCAAGGATGGCTTGAGCACCCTCGGGTGGAACATGTTGGTGGGCATTATCCTGGTTTCCCTGATTACCTGGTACTTCATGGGTGTGCGTAACGCTGGTTTGGTGACTATCGGAATCCCTTTCTCGTTCATGATCAGTATGCTGCTCATGTATGTGACCGGCAACAGCTTGAACGAAATCACCCTGTTCTCCTTTGTGTTGGTGACAGGTATCGTGGTTGATGACGCCATTGTCGTGACCGAGAACATCTACCGTCACGTGCAAGATGGACGCCCGCTGCGGGAAGCGATCATCGAGGGTACATCGGAGGTGGCGCTGCCGGTGATCTCCGCCACCATGACCACCGTGGCGGCCTTTATGCCACTGCTGATCATGACCGGTTTCACCGGCGAGTTCTTCGCTCTGGTGCCGAAGGCGGTGACCTTCGCCGTTGTCGCCTCACTGGTCGAGTGTATTTTCATACTGCCTATTCACTACCAAGATTTCGGCCCCAGAAGGAGGAAGCGGCTCTCCTTATTGAAACAGGACAACGCCCTGATGCGTGAGTCGCGTCGTATGACCCACTGGCTGCTCACGCGTTCCATGCGCCATCGTCTGCTTACGCTTTCGGTGGTGCTCGGCCTGTTGGCATTTTCGGTGGTGGTGATGGCGCTTTCCGTCAGCGGCAAGGTGCCGTTGGTTCGTATTCAGTTTTTTTCCGACGACTACAAGATCTACTTCGTCGACCTGGTGGCACCGAAAAGCACGCCGGTCGAGGAGGTCGATGCCAGGGTCAAACAGGTTGCCGGCACAATTATGCAGGAGGGATCGGGCATGGCAAGGTCCACCATGGGTTTTGCCGGTCTCTACTTCAACGAGGAACACGAGCCGGTCTACGGCAACAACTACGGCTCGGTGAAGGTCACGCTACCCTCGTCGGACGATCAGGTATTTGATGATCCGATGTCCCACCTCGAGCGCATGCGGGAAAAGTTGACTCCACTCTATGAGACCGATGGCTACCGGATCTCCATCCACCCGCAGAGTGAAGGTCCTCCCAGAGGCAAGGACGTTAACGTGCGGGTGGTCGGTGACAATGAGGAGTCGGTCACCAGGTTGGCGGAGGTAATGCTGAAGTTTTTACATGAAGAACCGGATATCAGGCCCTATCTGATCGACTTGAAGGATGACCGTGGTTCGCTGCAGCGAGTATTCCGTTTCGATGTGGATCAGCAACGGGTGGCTGAATTCGGACTCGACAACGGCCAGGTGGCGCAACTTGCAGCCAGTGTGCTGGATGGGCGTTATATCGGAAAATACCGTCATGCGGATGAAGAGATCGACCTTAAGCTGGCTATCGATCCGGCCTATCTGACGTCGCCGGAACGAGCGCTTTACATCCCAATGGTTGAGGATGCGGGACGACCGGTTTATCTCAACGACCTGGTGAGCGTGCTGGCCTACAACGAGGCGGGAGAACTCAGGCGTTACCAGGGACAACGGGCGATCAGCATCAAGGCGGATATCCGTGACGGGGCTTCCACCTCGACACCGGCCGTGGTGAATGCGGTGCGTACCTATTACGATAGTATCCGCGCTGAATATCCCGGCGCCACTGTTATCTTTGGAGGGGAACACGAGGATACTCAGCGCTCTTTCGAGTCATTGGCTTACGCTTTCAGCATCGCTGTGCTGGTGATGTATGTGATACTGGCAACCCAGTTCAAATCCTACCTACAGCCGGCGATTATCCTGTCCGCCATCGTTTTCGCGCTTATCGGTGTGGTTATAGGTAAGCTTTTTAGTCAGACGATCTTTACCGTCAACAGTTTTGTCGCGTTGGTGGGCGTGGCGGGCGTGGTGGTCAACGATTCTCTATTGTTGATCGAGTTTATCAATGAAAACTATCGTCTCGGTATGTCTCGTCACGAGGCGATCATCGAGGCTGTGCATGTGCGTCTACGGCCGATCTTGCTCACCACCCTGACCACGAGTCTGGGCCTGTTGCCGATGGCGATCGGTTTCCCCAGTTACTCACTGATCTGGGGCTCCATGGCTTCGACCTTTGTTACCGGGTTGGTCACGGCCACCGTACTGAGCCTGTTCGTCGTTCCGGTATGCTGGGATCTGATGCAAGAGCTGCAGGAGTGGCTGCAGCGCAGGCGTGAGTCGATCAGGATGAATAAGGCCAAATTAGCCTATCTGGAGCTCAAACGTAAGAAGCGCAAGGCGAGGAAGCCCAGAGGCGTCCGTCGCCGGAGTGAATCCCAAAAGGTACGGGCATCGGGATGAGGGTTGGACTTGAGTCTCCTATGCATCAACGAACGCTATCGGGGCGGCATGAGTCGACGCGATGTGGCTTGTATCAGGGATGCATGTGTGTCCACACGACTGAATTATGCCGGTTACCGCACTCGAGTAGGGGATGCGAATATGTAATGACGGGACACACTGAATACTCCGATTCCGGAATATAGGCAAAAATTTCACGCTGCATCGACAGGACGATGCCGTCCGCCGGGACCTTGGTCCTCGCGGAATAGGGATTGCCGCTGACTCGACTATCGCTTGTCTGTACTAGGGCCTATCGGATTAGTGTTAACAGGCCCGAGTGTAGTGTCCTATACTGCAGCAGGAAATCAGCGTGCCGAGAAGCAGTCCTATGCAAGGCGTCTGCGCAGGGAATGGCATGCCCTTTTCAAGCAGGACAACGCAGCAGAGGGCTGCTTCTCGGCGCGCCCGAAGGGAAGCCCCCAAATTCCCCAATCCTGCGTTGCAGTTCTTGACAAGGGCTTGCCATTGCCTGCGAACTGCGCCTTGTCTTGGGAAATTTGGGGGCTTCTGATTTCCTGCTGCAGTATAGGACACTACACTAGTGATCCTTTGGCTGAGTAATATGGGTATTCAGGTTCTTTTTTAACTGAAATTCCCTTTATGCTTTGAGCCATGGGCAGGGAATGCATACTCACCATGATTTTCTAAGCTAAAGTTGCTACATAATCAGGCGATTTAGTAGGTATCAATGGTATGGATTCTTGCTGGTTACTCCCTGATATTCAATTCCTCGGTTTCCTGCCTAGGAATGGCTTGTAGTCGTAGTGCAATATGCTTTTTATTGCGAGGCGAGTATGTCTATTCTCAATAATCTTCCGATTAAACTCCGTCTAATCATTTTGGTCGGTAGCCTGATCGCGGTTTCCCTGTTCGTCGGTTTCCTCGGTTTGTACGGCATGCGGAACGCCGACCATGCAGTAGACGAGATCTACCATAGCGACTTGATGGCCACCCATGCCCTGAGCGTGGTGGTCGAGCATCTGCAAGACCTCAGGGCCCAGTTGTTGCTTGGGCTTCAACACGAGCCATCATCTCCCTTCGCGACCATGCACGACCACCCACTGTCAGCCCATCTCCAGACCATCGATCATGACATCGAGGTAGTCCGTGAACACTGGGGTGAGTTCATGGCGATCGGTTTCACAGGCGAAAAACTCAAGCATGCCAACGCGATGGCCGCCGAGAAGGAGAGGTTTATCAACAAGGGTATCCTGCCGGCGGCCGAGTTGATGAAGTCAGGTGACTACACGGCGTCGAATGAGCTGTTGCTGAAGGTCGTCAATCCGGGGATGAAAACGACTCTCGAGCTCTCCGATATACTGTCCCAGGCCGGGATGGATGAGGCGGAGGCGTTTTTCAAGCGGACCGATGCCAGCTATCACACCCTGTTTGAGTCGATCGCTATCATCTTGGTTATTGGCTCGGTGCTCAGTTTGTTCCTGGCCTACATCACCATATCGGGCGTCTCCCGGGGGGTTCAACGTATTGAATCCGCCGCCAATCGACTCGCGCAGGGTGATCTCAATGTGGAAGTGGACTACCAGGGCAAGGACGAGCTCGGTTCGATCGCCCTGGCGTTCAACAACATGGCCTCGACTTTCAGGCAGACCGTAAACGAGATTCAGGACTCCATCACACGCTTGGCCGCGGCGGCCGAAGAGACCTCTGTGGTCACTGCCCAGACCAATGCGGGCATCAGTCAACAGCAGACGGAGACCAGCCAGGTGGCGACCGCGGTCAACGAGATGAACGCCACGGTGCATGAAGTGGCGCGCAATGCGGTGGATGCGGCGGCGGCGGCGAAGGAGGCGGATGAACACTTCCATACGGGCAAGAAAGTTGTCGATACCATCATCGAAGCCATCGGAGACCTGGCCGTGGAGGTGGATCAGGCCTCGAAGGTTATCCACGATCTGGAACAGGAGAGCGACGGCATCGGTTCGGTGTTGGATGTCATCAAGGGGATAGCGGAGCAGACTAACCTGTTGGCATTGAATGCCGCTATCGAAGCGGCAAGGGCCGGCGAACAGGGTCGGGGATTCGCGGTTGTCGCCGATGAAGTGCGCACCCTTGCTGGGCGTACGCAAGAGTCCACCAAGGAGATCGAAGAGATGATCACCAGGCTGCAGAGCGGCGCAGGAAGGGCGGTGCAGGTGATGGAGACGGGCAAGGAGAAGACCCGCCTCGGGGTCGAGCAGGCCGCAGCCGCTGGTGAGGCGCTGCAGACCATCAACGAAGCGGTGGAGCGGATCTCCACCATGAACACCCAGATCGCCAATGCGGCCGAGGAACAGAGTGCGGTCACGGAAGAGATCAACCGCAGTATCGTCAATATCAGTTCTGTGGCGGAGCATTCAGCCGCCGGTGCGCAGCAGACCGCCGCCGCCAGCGACGACCTGGCCAAGCTGGCGGAGCAGCTCAAAGGTCTGGTCGACCGTTTTAAAGTGTAATCCCGGCATTTCGCCGCATCCGGAAATCCCGGATGCGGCTTTTTTCAAATAACTTCCATGACCCGCTTCCTAATCTAAGCCGGCGAGGACGGTTTGGCCTCTCCCCTCAAGTGCAATACCTGTGTGGGGTAGGCGAAATCGATAGCGAGCGCTTCGAACTGCTCATGTAGATAGAGATTGATGGCCTGCTGGATGTCCATATAGAGGTTGTAGTCCGCAGCCAGCACATAGTAGACGGTCTCAAAATTCAGTGCGTACTCGCCGTATTTCGCAAAATGGGCGCGATCAAAACGGGTATTTTGCTGGTTTTCGATGGCCTGCTTCAGGATGCCCGGTATCTTTTTCAGATTCTCTCTCGAGGTCTCGTAGGTCACGCCGATAGTGAAAGCGACACGCCGTTCATACATACGTCCGTAGTTTCGCAGGCGGCTCTTCAACAGATCCGAATTGGAGAAGACCAGCTGTTCACCGGAGAGGCTGCGGATACGGGTGGTCTTGAGTCCCACATGCTCCACGCTGCCCATGTAGTCGTCGATGATGAGAAAGTCGCCCACCACGAAAGGTTTGTCGATCAGAATCGAGAGTGAGGCGAAAAGATCGCCAAGGATGTTCTGCACCGCCAAGGCCACGGCGATGCCGCCGACGCCGAGACCGGCGATCAGCGCCGTGACGTTGTAACCCAGGTTATCCAGCGTCAGCAGCAACACCGCCAGCCACAGCAGGCCGGTGGCGAACATACCGATGGCGTTCAACGCCATGACCCCGGCCGGGTCCTTTTTCAGCTGCTTCTGGCGATAGATCTCCAGTGTGAACTTGAGCGCGGTGTTGGCCCAGATGCCAAGTTGCACCAACAGGGCAATGACCAGCACGCGGCTAAACAGATCAGTGACCCGCGCGGATAGCTCAGTGAAGAGGGAGCCGGCATAGAGGGCGAGCACGGCGAGCAGCCACCATTGTGTCTTGGCGATGACGGCGACGATAGCGTCATCGACCCAGGTGTTGGTGCTTTTCGCCACACTACCCAGACGATGCCCGATCAGGCGCACAGCCAGTTTCAGAAGCAGAAAGCCGACCACCGCCACCGCGATGGCCAAGAGCCACATTTCGATCGGTTTCCCGGTCAACTCCAGATTCAGGGTCTGTTTGAGAAAAGTCTTCACGCCATCGTTCATGCCGTTGGTCCCTTTGTGCAGTCGGTGGTTTGTTGCGAGATTTCGTTATTGTTCTGTATGGGTCGAGCAGTAGATTCCCTTCGCTTCAGTGTGGCGAGGCGGCACCCCGCCAAATCTCACCTTTCTTTATGTGACCCTGTTTCGATATGCATTTCAAGCTTCAGCTCCATCATGGAGTGAACGACCGGATATGGGGATGATATGAAAAAGCCCTCTCCGCGGGAGAGGGCCTTGTAAGGGGCAATCCAAAACGGTTGGACAGTCTTTAATGCATAACCTCGATACGCTTGCTGTGCGTTTCCGCCGTCTTCGGAATGGTCACTTCGAGGACGCCGTCTTTACCGGTGGCCTGAATCGCTTCGGCATCGGTATTGTCCGGCAGTGTGAAACGCCGGTAGAAGAGCCCGTGGCTGCGCTCGATGCGTTTGAAGTTCTCCTTCTCTTCGGTCTCTTCAAACTTGCGCTCACCGCGGATCGTCAGCATACCGTTCTCCATCGTGACCTCGATATCTTCCGGTTTCACGCCTGGGATATCGGCCCGAATCACATACCTGTTCTCTTCATCCTTGATGTCGACCGCGGGCATCCAGTCGCCTCCTGCGAAGTGAGACGTTTCAATATCTCGTTGCAGGAGCGGGTGGAACACGCGGTCCATTTCTTGACGCCAGTCATCCATTGCGCGCCATGGATCGTAACGTGTAATGTTCATGATATACCTCCATGAATAGCACCCTTTCCTACTTTAAATATGGTCCCCATAGCGTGGATTTTCAACTCCTGAAAGGGCTCGATTTGCACCTGGAGTGAGCTTTGTAATTAATTGATATTTAGTGGGAATTACCGCAACCGGCGGATCTGTGTGAAGGGTGGTGCCGGATGGAGGCTCATTGCCGGAAGCGGGGCGACCAACGGCATCGGAATACCTCCCTGTATGGGAGAGTTGGGTATGGGAAGATGGCGCTGGATTCTAGCTTGCCAGGGTCAGGTCCGATTTGGGAATGGAGACGCATAACAGGCAGTGTCCCTTCCCCGGGTTGATGCTCGGCTGCTGTCGATATTCGACTTCGCCGCTGACAATCTTGGTGCGACAGGATCCGCACTCTCCGGCCCGGCATTGACTGTCGACATCGATGCCGAGAGTCTCGGCGAACTCCAACAACGACTCCTCTATGGGGTCCCAGGGGTGCTGCATACCGCTCTTACTGAAGGTGACGGTGAGCTCCAGCTCCTCCTCTTCCGCCGTCATCACATCGTCCATGTCCGTGGCGGGCGAGGAGGGATCCTCGGCGGGACTCTCCCCGACGCCGAGGAGTGGCTTTCCGCGTTGAGCGAGTAGTGCGATTCCGATCGAAAAAACCAGCAGAGCCGAGACCACCGCAATTGTATAGAGATCATCCAACGCCATCTTGTCCTGATAAAACCGGCCTGCGAAGAATTCTTGTCTGGACTCAAGGCAATTCAGCTGCCAGTGAATTGAGTTTTTGCGGATCTGAGTATGCTTGAAAGAGCTTAAGTAACCATGAAGAGGTGGTGGCCGTTGCGTGACTTAGATCACAATGCAGCCGGGTTTTGGCGGGACAGACAGAGGCACGCCTGGTGTAGGGAAGTGGACTCAAGACAGGAGCGCAAGCGCCTATTTACCCCGTCCCGGGCCTGTCTGACCCCTGGAGCGGCGCGGCTTCGAACGCTGGGGCGTGGTTGCGACTTTGTCGCGCGCGCGGCTGGTTCGAGCGGCTTTTTCGCTGTTACCCCGGGATTTGCTCTCTCCAGGCTGCCAGGCAGGCACCAGATGGCGTCTACCGTTGCCGATCAAATCCATGCGACCCATGCGGGTCAGCGCCTCCCGTAGCAGAGGCCAGTTTTTCGCGTCGTGATAACGCAGGAAGGCCTTATGCAGGCGACGCTGTTTCAGACCCCGCACCACGCTGACTTTGCCACCGCTGCGCGAGATCTTGCGCAACGGGTCGTGGCCGGTGTGGTACATGGCCGAGGCGAGGGCCAGGGGGGTTGGCAGAAAGGCCTGCACCTGATCCGGACGGAAGCCGTTTTGCTTCAGCCACAAGGCCAGGTTGAGCATATCCTCGTCACTGGTGCCCGGATGGGCGGCGATGAAGTAGGGGATCAGGTACTGCTCCTTGCCCGCTTCGGCGGAGTATTTGTCGAACAGCTTTTTGAAGCGGTCGTAGCTGTCGATGCCCGGCTTCATCATCTTGCTGAGGGGGCCCGCTTCAGTATGTTCCGGCGCGATCTTCAGATAACCGCCCACGTGGTGGGTCACCAGTTCGCGGATATAGTCGGGGGAACGCACCGCCAGGTCGTAGCGCAGACCCGAGGCGACAAAGACCCGCTTGATGCCGGGCAGGGCGCGGGTGCGCCGGTAGAGCCGGATCAGCGGCCGGTGGTCGGTGTCGAGGTTGCGGCAGATATCGGGATAGACACAGGAGAGGCGGCGGCATGCCGACTCGATCCTTTTCTCCTTGCAGGCGAGCCGGTACATGTTGGCGGTGGGGCCGCCCAGATCGGAGATGTTGCCGGTGAAGCCCGGCACCTGGTCGCGGATCGCCTCCACCTCTTTGACGATGGAGTCCTCCGAGCGGCTCTGGATAATACGCCCCTCGTGCTCGGTGATGGAGCAGAAGGTGCAGCCGCCGAAGCAGCCGCGCATGATGTTGACCGAGAAGCGGATCATCTCCCAGGCCGGGTTGCGCGCCTCGCCATAAGCGGGGTGGGGCTGGCGGGTGTAGGGCAGCTCGTAGACCCGGTCCAACTCTTCGGTGGTGAGCGGTAGCGGCGGCGGATTGAGCCAGACATCCCGCTTGCCGTGGCGCTGCGCCAGGGCGCGCGCGTTGCCCGGATTGGTCTCCAGATGGAAGACCCGCGAGGCATGGGCGTAGAGCACTTCGTCCTCCACCACCTGATCATAGGAGGGCAGCCGAACCACCGAGTGTGACCGATCCGGACGACTCGGCCGCTGATGCGGCGTGAAGCTGACGCGCTGGTTGTCACAAGCGGGCTCGGCTTGATAGGGGTTGGCATGGTGGGTCCTGCGACCCGGCTCGTCGAGATGGGTCGAATCGATCTCGCGCCAGCCCTCGGGCAGCCCCTGGCGCATAAAGCCTGTGCCCCTGACATCCCGGATCTCGTCAATCCGCTCGCCGCCGGCCAGCCGGTGCGCCACCTCCACGATCGCTCGCTCCGCATTGCCGAAGATCAGCATGTCCGCTTTCGAATCGGGCACTACGGAGCGTCGCACCTTGTCCGACCAGTAGTCGTAGTGGGCGATGCGCCGCAGGCTCGCCTCGATGCCGCCAATGATCACCGGCACCCCTTTAAAGGCCTCCCTGGCGCGCTGGGCATAGACGATTACCGAGCGGTCTGGCCGTCTGCCCGCTTCGCCATCGGGGGTGTAGGCGTCGTCGCTGCGAATGCGCCGGTCGGCGGTGTAGCGGTTCACCATCGAGTCCATGTTGCCGGCGGTGATACCGAAAAAGAGATTGGGCCTGCCCAGCTGGCGGAAGGACTCCGCATTGCTCCAGTCGGGCTGGGCGATGATCCCCACCCGGAAGCCGTGGGCCTCCAACAGCCGCCCGATCAGTGCCATGCCGAAGCTGGGGTGGTCCACGTAGGCATCGCCGGTGACGATGATGATGTCGCAACTGTCCCAGCCGAGCCGCTCCATCTCCGATCGGCTCATGGGCAGCACCGGCGCGATACCGAAACGGGCGGCCCAGTAGGGGCGGTGAGAGAAAAGGGGGACAGGCTGAGACATGGGGGCGGATTATACCCTAGGGAACCTCTGAACAAGTCATGGACCGACAGCTTGCCGCCAAAATGCACCGCTTCGGCGTTGCGAATCTTCGCAATAGCGGGCTATTACGCGCGATCCGCGCCTTGAATCGGTACATTTTGATCAACAATCTGTTCGGC
>JBNKOL010000012.1:0-7888 GCA_050294655.1 Sedimenticolaceae bacterium | reverse complement strand
TCTAACCGGATAGATTATATTGGATATCAAGTTGCGATCAACTAGTGAAATTGAGAAAGTTAATATGATTAGTAGTGAGATAAAGTACGAAAGATTTGTTCGGGTGCTTTCCGTATCATTAAATGAAATACATCATCCGGCGAAGGCTCTTCCCCTGATCGAGTGGGCGGTATTCACCGGGTTATCCCTTCGGGGTAAAGATCCAGGCCGCCAAGGTAGAAGTAAATGGCATTGGCAAACCGCTCTTTGTTGCGAAAGCCTCGACTGCGAACCTTGATCATCTTTATGCGGCTGTTGAGTCCTTCCGCAGGTCCATTGCTTACCTTCAGCACCACCGCATTCAATATTCCCCACAGGTGTTCTTTGATCGTCTTGGCGACTTCCTTGATGGGGTCCAGGCGACTGCGAACCGCCCAGGAGAGCCACTGCTCCCAGCCTTTGCGTGCCCAGGTTTTGCTCACGTAGTGCCAGAGTGACATGGCCAGTTCCTTGATCGCCCAGGCTCGCGCCGTCTTCAGCGTGCTGTCGCGCAACGCCTTGAACCGCCGCTGCTGTTTGTGCGTCATGTTCTGCGGGTTGTAGAGCCAGTCATATTTGCTGCCTTTGAGATCCTCATAGCCCTCGGTTATCAACGCCTTGTGCTCCTGGCGGCGCACCTTATCAACCGCCTCGCCGAGGTACTTGGCCACATGGAATTTATCGAAGGCAATCTTCTCCTCTGCCCCCGGCAGGCTTTCCAGTGTGGCGTTGATAAAGGCTGGCCACATATCCATCGAGACACTCTCTATGGCCTCTCGCTGCTCTTGCGTCAGGTTCTCATACCAGGCCTTCAGCGTCTCTTTCTTGCGGTCTTCTCCTACGTGAAGCACAGTACCTGCCTTTTGGTCGGATACGATGGTCACGTAGTCATGGCGCTTCCTGAAGGCGGTTTCGTCCACGCCTATCTGTGTTGGAAACAGCGCTTCTCGGCGAGACAGCCCGCGTCGTACAGCCCGCTGCATCACTCCGTCAATGGCGTTCCAACTCAGACCCATCAGACGGGAGACCGCCGAGATGGAGGCTTCCTTCAGCCAGTCAATCACCAGCGCTTCGAACAGCGACGTAAATCCAGACCCCGGCTCCGCCCATGGCACCGAGACCGTGACCACCCCATGCTCTTTGCACTTCACCCTCGGTACATCTGCCACCAGAATGGTCTTGTACTGACAGGTGTCCAGGTGCCGCCAACGCCTCTTGCGTGAATCATATCCAGGCGAGACCTCTCCGCAAGTCGGGCAACACTGCGCGGCACCTTCCTCCTGTTCAACGTGTACCATTACTTCTCCCTCTGACAAAGCCAGCTCTACATCGGTGACCTGCCAGGGACTCTTGATGCCCAGAATCTGGGCGTATAGTTCTTTGTCTCTCATAGGGGATTACGCTAACCTACCCACCTGATTTGGGGAAGAGCCACTTTAGCTATGCCAAGGAGTGGCCCTATGCTATGTCTAACACGCAACACGTCAGAAACCATCAAGATCAACGACGAGATCACCGTCACCGTACTCGGTATCAAAGGCACACAGGTTCGTTTCGGTATTGCCGCGCCTTCCGACATGCGGGTGCTGCGCGATGAGTTGATCAAACGCATGGCCGTAGAGGGCTGCCGTAATCCCGATAAGGAAACCGTGCCGGATAAAAGTGCCGCCTTGCATAAGAAGACCCAGCCGGTAAAGCGGGAACCCAAGATCACTTACAAACGCCGACGAAGAATCTTGCGGCCAGACGAAGCGTAGGGTGCGGCATGCCGCGCCGTTTTCTTAATCATGAACTCAACGAATGGATTCGATACAGGAGTTAAAAATGAATAGTCAACAGGGATTGCAATCACAAAACTTCATCAACGGCTGGGTCATCGCCGCCCTCTTCATCCACGGGTTTGTAATCTACGGTGTTGGGCTCAATGTGCAGGATCTGAGTGGGCCCGAGGGAGTGCCCAGTGTGATTCTATACGGCTTGCAGATGCTTGGCGGTCTTGTCTATTTCGGGATGCTGGTCATTTTGCTTGGCCTGGTCCGGTTCGGTGCGCTATTGATCATTATCAGTGGTTCTGCGTTCTTGCCTATAGGCGTAGTCGCCATCTACGGCGGTTTCAAGGTGCTACGCGAGTTAGAGACAAGCGAAAACCCTGTCAACCCCTTGGCTCAGCAGGAGACCGAATGCGAGACAAAGCTCCTTGGCCAGAGCTACGGACACCAGTTACCTCTCGGCATTGTCTCGCTGTTAGGCGGTCTGATTGTGATGGTGCTTGGCATGGCTACCGGATTGTTGTTCATTTTAATCGGCGCGTTCAATATCCTGGTGGGAATCAGCCAGAAGAGTTCGACCGTTGAGTTCTACCCGAGTTACTGGAAATATAAGATCGCGCTTTCTGGCTGGCGGCAAATGCCCTACGAGGATATTCTCGATATCCGGTTGAAAAGCAGATTTCTGGTCATTCGTTACCGGAATGGGGAGAAGGAGAAAAGTCTTGCTCTGACCCTGTCACTCTGGGGCAAAGAGCAGGTGGATCGTATCCATGAGGTGCTCCAAGCCAAGGCTGTGGCCATGGCTTGATCCTGCAGTCGGTATGAGATGGCGGTAAGTGATGGCCGGCAGCCGCACCAGGCTCGATATCGAGCCGGCGCTGCGTGCTCGTCGGCTGTTACGACCACAGCCGCCTGCCGCGGATGGTCAACCACAACCTCACTCGATTGGATGAATCGCTGTGTTTGATAAGGGCGAGCGAAACGAGGTTTAAGTAGATAGAAAAGTATTGTTTTTAATTGGCTGTATGGGTAGTGATCTTTGGCCGATTCTTATTGCGGTATGTCTGAATAACCTGCCTTCAGTGAAGCTCGCACGCGATTATTTCATTAATGACTTGCGTGCGCTGTTGTTCGATTCTGCTGTTTCTATCGTCAGCGAGGGTTCCAGTGTCATGCGGCACAATAGCGCTCTAGCTGACGAGGCATTCGCTGGAAAATGGAGGCCGGGCCAGTATCTCGTTTCTTATGAAACCATATGCGGATGAGAGTCTTAAAATTACGAAGACGCTCCAGAAGAACGCCTTGTTGACTTTCGCTATAAGCGAGAGCGGTTGAACTGTTTTTGCAATCATCGGTTTCAACTATGTGATAGAGTGCATTGTCTTCCATGTTGCCTTTTCGGAAGCACTGCCGGATTGTAGTGTGAGCATGACTTTCAGATTTAATGAGCTATGTGGGCAACGGTGTCGTGGTCCGAAGTTGTTGTGAGGATCCGGTGGCACGATTAAGAATATCCAGGCATCGCCTGAATTATCTAGTGTGGTTTCTTAACAAAGAGAAAGCGTCGACGAAGTCTCTTTAAGTTGAATGAGGCGTGAGGTGCGGTTCGCGGTACCGCTTTCTCATTGGCCTCCAATGCAACCATGCTTGATTCTCGATTTAATGCAGGGGTTGTATGTGCCTTGGAAAAAATGAAAACCCTGGGAGGCGTACTTGAATAAGCCCACGGCTCCACCAGAGTGCCTTGGCGAAGTTTTTTACACCGATGGTTGTCAGATTCCGCTGTGCTAAGCCGCGCCAAGGCAATCTCGTTTCGAAGCAGGTGAGGCAAGACTATTCAGGCAAAATCCGCTGCGGATGTCTTAAGAAGCCTATGCTCAATTGGTATCGGCTTGTTTCAAATGAATGCGCTGATTTATGGATGACGTGTAGAAAGGGAATCTGCCTGATGGATTGGCATTTCTTTTACTGCTGGAAGTCAGGGAATTTCCTAATGGCTCATAAGTCTTTCCCCAACTCTAAGATCCAAAAGAACGGTTAAGTCCGTTTCATATTGTATTGTTTTTTTTAATTCGGTGCGTTTGAACTCTACACAATTGCTTTCTTGAGAATAGTTGGAAAATGAATGCTTTTTTCTTTAAATGAAAGAGAATTGCCACGGCGTTGTGACGTGAGTAGAGTTGCTGGGATAATCTGATGAAAGATAGGTTTGCTTAGCCATAATCAAGATGTGTGCATCAACACAATCGAACACGCCAAGGAGGAGGCCTCATGTTGAATCTCACGCGCTTTCCTTTTGAAAGCATCCAGATCGGTGACGAGATCACCGTTGTTGTTCTGGGAGTCAACGGTCAGCAGATCCGTATCGGTGTCGAAGCGCCGAAAAATGTCACCGTATTGCGACAGGAGCTGATTGAACAATCGCCAAAAGAGCACGCTGATGGTAAATCTGTCGTGCATCAAGGAGGGGAGGCCGACGCCAATGCCAATGCTGTCTCGGCTGTTAACAGGACGACTGTGAAGCAACCGAAGGTGACTTACAAACGCCGCAGAATTCCGCAAAGACCCATCGAGGGTTAACAGGTTGCTCTGCTGTGCTTTTGTATTGGGGATTGCGGCTGTCTGATGCGAGATGATTTTTGTCTGACCGGAATGGCACTTAACTTAAGCGGCTATTGATGGGACAGAGCTCCACCCTGCCCCATCATAAAGGTGTTGGGAGTCAGCCCGAGTGTTTTTAAACTAAGTGTTTTTAGCTAAGTAGCATTCGGATAGTAAGCTGCTTTAGCTGCGTGCCGCCATTTCCCGGGCAACCTTCACGGCATATTGCAGGCTGCCCGGGTTGGCTTGGCCGGTGCCGGCCAGTGGCAGGGCGGTGCCATGGTCCACCGAGGTGCGGATGATCGGCAGGCCAAGGGTGACATTGACTGCTTGGCCAAAGCCTTTGTGTTTCAGCACCGGCAGGCCCTGATCGTGATACATGGCCAGTACGGCATCGGTCTGCTGCAGCATGACGGGGGTGAATACGGTGTCGGCAGGCAGGGGACCGATCAGCTGCATACCGGTGGAATTCAGCTTCGCCAGCACCGGCTCGATGATCTCGATCTCCTCGCGTCCCAGATGCCCCTGCTCGCCGGAATGGGGGTTGAGGCCACACACCATGATGCGTGGTTGTTTGAGGCCGAAACGCAGCTGCAGATCCCGATGCAGGATGGAGGCCACCCGATGCAGTCGTTCGGCGGTGATCGACTGGCAGACTTCGCTGAGGGGCAGATGGGTGGTGACCAGGGCGACTCGCAGGCCGGGTGTAGCCAGCATCATCACCGGGTGGCCCTGACAGAGGTTGGCCAAAAATTCGGTGTGGCCGGTGAACGGCAGGCCGGCGTCGTTGATTACGCCTTTGTGCACGGGGCCGGTGACCAGGCCGGCGTAGTCACCGGCGAGACAGCCTTCGGTGGCTTGAGTCAGGGTCTCCAGCACATAATCGGCGTTGCCCGGATTGAGTTTGCCGCAGATCGCGGCTTGCCGCAGACTGACCGGGGCGACTCTCAGTTGACCCGGCTTGACCGGTCTGGGTGTGGCGGCCGGTTCAGGCGGCAGCAGCTCGAGCGCCAACCCCAGCCGCGCTGCACGCTGCTGCAGCAGCTCCGGGTCGGCAATGGCGATCAGATCCACATCGGGGTGTGGTCGTTGTGCCAGCATGACACAGATATCGGGACCGATGCCGGCGGGTTCACCGGGCGTTAAAGCAAGTCGGGGTATCAAGGCGTGTCCAGTTCGTCCAGCATGATGTTTACATAGGCCTCGTCGCGCAGGCGACGCAGCCAGAGTTCGATCGCCTCTTCAGACTTCTGTTTCTGAATCGCCTGGCGGGCGGTATTGCGTAGCGCCTCCTCCGTGTTGTCGTGTTGGCGGCGTTCCAGAGGTTGTACGATGTGCCAGCCAAACGGGCTCTTGAAGGGTTCACTGATCCTGCCTAAAGCCAGCGCGTCCATCTGTTCCTCGAACTGGGGCACCAGGTCGCCGGGGCTGGTCCAGCTCAGATCACCGCCGCGGATGGCCGAGGCCTTGTCGTCCGAGTGTGAGCGGGCCAGGGTTTCGAAGGATTCTCCGCCGATGATGCGTTCGCGCAGGGTCTCCAGCCGTTGGCGGGCCTCCTGGTCGGAGACGATCTCATTGGTGCTGATCAGAATGTGGCGGGCGTGGGTCTGATTGACGATCAGTTTCTGACCGCCCTTCACTTCGAGTAGTTTGACGATGTGAAAGCCGGAGGCATTACGTATCGGTTCGCTGATGGCACCGGGTTCCAGCTCATCCACGAGCTGGGTGAACAGGCTCGGGATGCGGGAGGTCTCGATCCAGCCCAGGTCGCCCCCCTCCAGGGCTTGACGGCTGTCAGAGACGCGTATCGCCATCTCGCCGAAGTCGGCGCCCTGCTGCAACTCCTCATACACCGACTGGGCCTGCTCCTTGGCCGCCTGCACATCTTCCGGTGAAGCCCCTTCGGGTGTCGCGATTAGAATGTGCTGCAGATGTACCGCCGCCCGTTGTCGCTGGGTGCCGATCTCACGGGCGAGGAAGTTGCTGATGTCCTGGTCGGTGATGGCAATGCGGTTGATCACCTCTTTCTGCTTCAGGCGATTGATCAGAATGTCTTCGCGCAGCTGTTCGCGGAAAAGGGGAAAGCTGATTCCATCCCGTTCCAGCACCTCACGCAGTTGCAGCAAGGTAATTTTGTTGGTCTCGGCGATATTGGCGATCGCTTTGGTGACTGTGTCGTCGTCTACACTGAGTCCCAGCCGGTCGGCGGTCTGCAGCTGCAGACGTTTGGCGATCATGCGCTCGAGCACCTGTTCGCGCAGAATATCCAGCGGCGGCAGATTGGCGCCCTTCTGCTGCAGTTGCGCCAGCATCTCCTGCATGCGGTTCTCCAGCTCGCTGCGCGCAATGACGTCATCATTGACCACGGCGACGATCTGGTCGAGGGATTTTACCGCGGCATGCATTGCCCCGCTTGCCATCAAGCAAGCGGCAAGGGCGAGCTGGAGCCATCGTTTAGCTGTCTGTTTCATTCTTCAGTCTGGTAACCATAGATGTGTTCTGCGAAGGTTTCATCGACCGCCGAGCCGAGCGCGCCAAGCCCGGTAAGCACCAGCTGCAGCATCAGTCGTCGGTCCTCATCCGAATCGATTTTCGCGTCGACCGCGTAGCGTTGGTAGAGGAAGCGGACCTTCCAACAACAGCGTCCACCGTATTCGAAACCGAGTATTCTATTCATATTTCTTGCGTAAAGATAAGAGTATTTCCATTTGCCCGAGAGGGTGAACTTGTGGCTGAAGGGCCAGTTGAAGGAGAGATCCAGGTCCTCGATGCTGTTGCGGTTGAAGTTGTAGTCCAGGTTGAGCAGGTGGTTTTGCGGGGTCCGGTAGTGGATGCCAAGACGCCCACGGTCGATGTTCTTGTCATCCACGTGAGGATCCCGTCTGACTGTCAGCATGCCGCGCCAGTACTGCCCGACCCGGGTTGAGAGTTCGGCTACTACCGAGGAAGAGGGATTCGCTTCCACCGCGCCCGTCAGCTGTACCTCCCGATCCTGTCGGTAATAGATCTGACCGATGCTGGCGCGTAATCGTTCCACCCCTGTGTCGGCCTCCAGCCAACGGGTGGTGAGGCCGAAGGCGAGTTGATTGGCGTCGCCAAAGCGGTCGCTGCCGGTGAAGCGGTTCTCCATGAACAGACTGGCGAAACTGATATCGAGATCGGCGGTATCGAAGTCGGGAATCGCCGACTGATCGTCGTAGGGGGCGTAGAGGTAGTAGAGTCTGGGCTCCAGGGTCTGGTAGGCGTCACTGCCGAACCAGCTGCTCTCTCGCTCGAAGATAAGCCCGCTGTCGAGGCTGAAGGCCGGCACGAAGTAGTCTGGAGTGGTATCAACGCTGGTCAGGGTCTCATCGAGCCGGTAGCTGGCATAGTTCAGACTCAGGCGTGGCGACAAATGTCCCCAGCTGCGCTGCAGCGGCAGCGTCAGCGCGGGACGTAATATGAAGCGTTTGCCCTCGATCAGGGTGTCATGCCGAAAGTCGGTGTACTCGGTGGTGAGG
>JBNKOL010000011.1:0-61850 GCA_050294655.1 Sedimenticolaceae bacterium | reverse complement strand
CAATCCTGCGTTGATGTTCTTGACAAGGGCTTGCCATTGCCTGCGAACTGCGCCTTGTACCCCAAGGGCACTTCCTTCGGGGCGTCTTGGGAAATTTGGGGGCTTCTGATTTCCTGCTGCAGTATAGGACACTACACTAGGATCTGTCTTCAACCCGGCAACGCAATATGTCGTCTTCAGGGCTTCAAGCATGCCCTTGATCAAGGCGTGGCTCGCAGAGAGGGGTTGTTCCCTTGTCAACAACCGCAACGCAGAGTAAGGGCATGCTTGAAAACCGTAACATGATGAATTTCAAAGGACAGGCCGAAGCGTGCCTGCCCGCAGACTGCGTTATCAAAACTGGCGGCAGAAGTGCTACAGTGGCGTTTTGATGCCTTACTGTAGGCAGGCACGCTTCGGCTGAAGACGATATATTGAGTTGCCGGGTTAACAATAAATATGAAGCACAGTGATGAAGACCGGGCCATCGCCCTGGCGGGACTGTTCCAGGCCTGCCAGCTGGTTCAGCAGGTAGCGCGTAAGGGCTTGGCCAATGCCGATGCCATGAACGCCAATATCCACAGCCTGTTCCAGATCGATACCGAGCAGGTGATCGACGTCTTCGGCGGACTGCGGCAAATCGCCCCCGGTTTGCGCCTGGCCTACCGACAACTCAGCGGCGGCGAACCGCGCGACAACGAACTGACCCGTTACCTGCTCAGCCTGATCCAGCTGGAAAGAAAACTCACCGCTCACCCGGAGCATCTTCAACGCATCAGCCAAGGCATCAAGAGCACTACCGAACGCCTCGTCCACTTCCCACAGACCCATAGCAACATCCTCGCTGCACTGGCCGACATCTATGCGGAAAATCTGAGTACCCTGCAGCCACGCATCATGGTCAGCGGCGAACCGGTCTATCTGCAGAACCCTGACAACGTCAATCGCATACGCTCACTGCTGCTATCGGGCATCCGCGCCGCAATGCTTTGGCGTCAGGTCGGCGGTCGACGCCGCCAGCTGCTGCTGGGACGCAAACGCATCATCGATACCTTGAAACGCCTCCTCGACAGTCTGTGACGGCAGTTTGTAAGCATCGTTCAATACCCCTGCCAAGGTCACAACCCGATAAGCTGGAATAGTTGTATAAGAACATGCCCACCGGAAAATCACCGGAGGCAAATCATGAAATGTACATATCAAGGATTGAAACCATGAAAAAACTAACCATAGCCATCGCCATCAGCAGCGCACTGATCCTGACCGCCTGTGGAAAATCGAGCGATACTGAAAAATCCGCCTCGGCCACACCCGCCCCGGCGGGCACGCAAAGCGCCAGTCCGACAGACAAAGCCGTAGAGGCCGGCACCACCGCCAGCGAGAAAACCGGAGCGGCGGTCGATACGACCCAGGAGCAAAGCGGCGAAATGCTTGATAGCACGAAAAAGGAGTAAGCCTGCAAAAGGGAGCCTCCTGTTAGAGGCTCCTGCAACCCGCGCGCTAACAAACTCACTTCCCTGTTTCACCCGAACCGGCCATAGCAGGTATAATCCCGCCCTTTTCAGTCAACTTGCGGATAGACACCATGGAACTCTCCACCCTCACTGCGGTTTCCCCCATCGATGGCCGTTACGGCAGCAAGAGCGCCGATCTGCGGCCCATCTTCAGTGAATTCGGTCTTATCCGCCATCGGGTGCTGGTGGAGATCCGCTGGCTGCAGGCCCTGGCCGCCCACAACCACATGCTGGAGGTTCCTACCCTCAGCGAGCATGCCGACAACATCCTCAATGCCATCGTCGATAACTTCAACCAGGAGGATGCCCAGCGGGTCAAAAACATCGAACGCACCACCAACCACGATGTCAAGGCTGTGGAGTATTTCCTCAAGGAGAAGATCGCCGGCAACGAGGAGCTGGAATCGATCAGTGAGTTCATCCACTTCGCCTGCACCTCCGAAGACATCAACAACCTCTCCCACGCCCTGATGCTGCGAGAGGGTCGCGGCCAGGTGTTGCTGCCTCAGATCGACGAGGTGATCGACACCATCCGGCAACTGGCGCTGACATTGGCCGAGCAACCCATGCTGAGCCGCACCCATGGCCAGCCCGCCTCACCCACTACCCTGGGCAAGGAGATGGCCAACGTGGTCTATCGTCTGCAGCGCCAGCGGGAACAGATCGCTGCTTGCGAAATACTGGGCAAGATCAACGGCGCCGTGGGCAACTACAATGCCCATTTCGTCGCCTATCCGGAGATCGACTGGCCCGCTTTCGCCAAACAGTTCGTGGAGAGTCTCGGTATCGGCTGGAACCCCTACACCATCCAGATCGAACCCCACGACTACATCGCCGAGCTGTTCGACGCGGTGGCTCGATTCAATACCATCCTGATCGATTTCTGTCGCGATGTGTGGAGCTACATCTCCCTCGGCCACTTCAAGCAGAAGACCATCGCCGGCGAAGTGGGCTCCTCCACCATGCCGCACAAGGTCAATCCCATCGACTTCGAAAACGGTGAGGGCAACCTGGGCATCGCCAACGCACTGTTCGGCCATCTCGCCGCCAAGCTGCCGATCTCCCGCTGGCAGCGTGACCTGACCGACTCCACTGTGCTGCGCAATCTCGGTGTCGGCTTCGCCCACACCAGCATCGCCCTGCAGTCGATCCTGCGCGGCCTCAGTAAGCTGGAGGCCAACGCCGCGTCGATGGAAGCCGACCTGGACGCCAACTGGGAGGTACTGGCCGAGCCGATCCAGACCGTGATGCGCCGCTACGGTATCGAGAAACCCTACGAAAAGCTCAAGGAGCTGACCCGTGGCCAACGCATTACTCCCGAACAGCTACAGGCCTTTGTCGACCAGCTCGACATCCCAAAAACCGCCAAGGACGCCTTGAAGCGCCTTACACCGATGACCTACATCGGCAATGCCAGGGAACAAGCAGCGCATATATGAGCCTGCTTTTCCAGGGCCATCTGGTAACCGAGAAGTAACCGATATAGGCTGTCTGTGTGGAACCGTTAAGGTGAACGGTGCGGCAAGCCGCACCCTACGCTTGAATCATGGGTAGGGTACGGCTCGCCGCACCGCTTGGAACGGGAACTCACCGAGATGTCAAAAATGGATACACACAAACCATGCACGAACTCCATTTTCCCAAGGGACTGACGGCGGAAAGATTCCTCTCCCGCCACTGGCAGAAGAGACCGCTGTTGTTCAGACAGGCCCTGCCCGGCTTCCAATGCGGACTACAGCCGGAGGCGTTGGCCGGCATGGCCTGCGATGAGGGTGTGGAGTCCCGGCTGGTGCTGGAAAAACATGGCGCCACCCCCTGGGAGGCCCGTTACGGGCCCTTCGATGAAGACGATTTCGCACACCTACCTGAGAGCCACTGGACCCTGCTGGTGCAGGACGTGGACAAGCATCTACCGGAGGTAGCCCGCCTGTTGGAGCACTTTCGATTCATCCCCGACTGGCGACTCGACGATGTGATGGTGAGCTACGCTGTCGACCAAGGATCAGTTGGGCCCCACATCGATGACTACGATGTGTTTCTCTATCAGGCCAGGGGACGACGCCGCTGGAAGATCCACTACCAGACGGTCTCGGAGGAGGATTTCATTCCCGATCTCGAACTCCGCATCCTGCCCGAATTCGAGACCGAGGAGGAGTGGCTGTTGGAGCCGGGGGACATGCTCTATCTGCCCCCCAATGTGGCCCACTGGGGTATCGCAGAAGGCGAGTGCATGACCTGTTCGGTCGGCTTTCGCGCCCCCACCCTGCGCGAGATGGCGGCGGCCTGGTTCGAACAGACCATCGAACAGCGCCTGCCGACTGCCCGCTTCCGCGATCCGCCCCTGAAACCCCAGACGGCGCCGGGCGAGATCCGGGCCGAGTCCCTGGCGATGTTCAGAGATCTGCTGCAGGGCTGCCTCGACAAGCGTGAACAGGATGACCGCTGGTTCGGGCGCTTCATCACCGAGCCGAAAGAGCATCTGCAAGTGGAGCCCGTGGAGAACCCCCTTTCACCGGCAGACTTCCACAACCGCTTCCGTCAGGCGGCGGTGATCTATCGTCATGGTTACACCCGCCTCGCCTTCACCCGCAACGATGGCGACGGCAACGATACGCTCTATGCCAACGGACAGGCCTATACCCTGCCGAGCGAGTCGGGGGATTTCCTGCCGGTGGTTACGCGCCAGCGGGAACTCCATTTCGGCTATCTGCAAGAGTGGCTGGCGCAGCCGGTCTACCTTGATCTGCTCTGCCGCCTCTACAACGATGGTCATCTCGAGTTTTCCCGTGCGTGACCAGGACTACACCATTCGCGAGGCGATCTGGCCCCAGGACCGGGCGCTGCTGCAAGAGGTGCGTGAACCGGTCTTCGTGGATGAACAGGGCGTTCCTCTGGAGATGGAATGGGACGATGACGACATCATGGCCTACCATCTGATCGCCCTGGATTCAGCTCAGCGCCCAATCGGTACCGCCCGCTTGCTCGGCAACGGTCAGATCGGCCGCATGGCGGTGCTCCCGGCCTGGCGCAAGCGAGGGGTAGGCGCCGCCCTGCTCTCTCGACTGTTGCAAAGGGCTGAGGCCACCGGCCAGCAAAAACTTTTCCTGCATGCGCAGACCGATGCGGAGGAGTTCTATGCCAAGGCCGGCTTCAGCGCGGTCGGCAAGGTCTTCTACGAGGCTGATATCCCCCACCGCAAGATGGTGATGCAGAGCGAGGCGGATGAGACTCAGGAGCAGACGGTCGATCTGGATCTACCGCAACTGGGCGAGAGCAACGACCTGTTCCATCTGCACAATGAGGACGAACACCTGATCCATGCCGCCGGCATGTTGCGCCAGGCCCGGCGCGACCTGGCTCTCTTCAGCTACAACCTCGATCCCCTGGTATTCGATCAGCCAGCCTTTCTCGAGGCCTTCAAGGCCCTCGCCCTGCGCTCCCGCTTCAGTCGCTTACGCATCCTGCTCCAAGACAACGCCCTGGTGCTGCGGCGCGGCCACCGTCTGGTGGAACTGGTCCAGCGTCTGCCGTCGATGATCGAGATCCGCCGACCTGGCGAGGACTTTCTCGACTACCCTGAGAACTTCCTGCTGATCGATGACTGCGGCTATCTACACCGCAAGACCGCAGAGAGTTATATCGGCATCGCCTGCTACCACAACCGCCACCGGGTCAACCGGCTGCAGGCGCTGTTCGACAATGCCTGGGAGAGCGGCACCCCCGACCGGGAGCTGGCGCGGCTGCATCTTTGAGGGGTTTGCTTATCCCGTACCGGGTGCGGCTTGTGGGGCAGCACCCTGCCCTACCTGTTCGTACAGGACGGGGCTATGGTTCACCGAATGCGCTCGTAATGGAACGACATGCGACTGCAAATGCGTAGGTTGGATTCTGCCAGGTGATGGTGCGCCAAGCCGCAGCCCACCTCAATTGCGTGTTTCTAGGTCGCATAAGCGTAGGCTGCGGCTTGCCGCACCTGTAAATCGAACAACCCGCCGCCATCATTCGCGGACGTAGCATTCAAACCGACCAACGTTCGCGCAACGCCTCACGATGCATGGCCAGCCACTGCAGAGCGATGAGGATACTGGTGGAGTTGGCGCGACCGTTGTAGAGCTCGCCGATGGCGTCATCCGCTCGCATCACCACCACGCGAATATCCTCCCCCTCGTGATCCAGGCCATGCACACCGGCGGCTTTCGAGCTGTCAACCTCGCCGCAGAAGAGCACGATGCGATCGACCGAGATACCGGGACTGACCATGAACTCGCAGATGCGTTCGATGCGCCCGATGGCACAGTTGGCCTCTTCCACCGCTTCACGCCGTGCCACCGCCTCATCCGCCTCGTCATCGGGTACAAAACCGCCCACCGTCTCCAGCACCCAGGGCGATTGCTCCTGGTCCACGGCGCCAATGCGGAACTGCTCCACCAGCACCACCTGATCGAGCCGAGGGTCATAGAGCAACACCGATGCGGCGCGCAATCCCTCAAGCCGTTCGCGATCCAGGGGCTCACTCTCACCCCCAAGATAGAGCTCATGGCGCAGACGGTAGCGGTTGAGCTTGAGAAAACCGCTGTAGACCGTCTGTGTGTCGAGAATCGTGTAATTGAATTTCATACTGCGCTTCTGCGTCGTTCATCAACCGTCGACCATGATAGAACGAACCGACAGTCAACGCAGTCTGCTATTGTTCAAGCGGTCACTGTTGCCTCGGCGCACGAAAGAGAGAGACTTCATGAAGGCATCCGATCTTGTTTCACGCCTGCGCGAACTGAGCGACCCGCAGATCGCCACTCACTCACAGCGTTTCTTCAAGACCGGACCGGGTCAATACGCTGAGGGAGACCGCTTCCTCGGCATCCGCGTCCCGGTGCTGCGGACACAGGTGAAGCGCCATCGTGATATCCCTCTACGGTAATCGGGAGGGCGAAGTGGAACGGGCCTTTCTCAAGCGCCACTACCGCAGCATGCCGCGCAGCATGCTGCGCTATGCCATTGAGAAATTTCCGCAAAGGGAGCGCCAGCGCTATCTCAAATCGCGTATTTGATAATTTGCGCCGGCCTGCATGCTGACCCGTGCGCTATTTGGGATAATGGTGCGATCAACAGCGAAAAACCCAGAGTGGAGTTTGAAAACCGTGCAGATGAAAAAAGATGAACGCCGATTGCACTCGCTCGAGCAGGTGACCACCGCCGTCTACGCCCTGCAGGCGGCCTCCTTTCTGATCGGCATCACCTTCCTGATTGCTCTGATCGTCAACTATGTCAAGCGACCCGATGTGGAGGGAACCTTCCTCGAACCCCACTTCACTTGGCAAATCAGAACCTTCTGGTATGGGCTGTTGTGGGGAATCATCGGTGTCATCACACACGTCTTTCTCATCGGCTACCTGATCCTGCTGGCCAACACGGTCTGGATTCTCTATCGCATCATCAAAGGCTGGCTGCGACTGCACGAAGGAGAATCGCCCTACAGGGTGTGAACCACCGCCGGTCAGCTCTGGACAAAAAAAAGCCCGCCTGATGGCGGGCTTTTCCGGTCCTCGAGGATGCCGGAGGATTACTGGATCGACTGATAATAGTCGATCAGGATCTGCGCCACCTCCGGCCGGGAGAACTCCTTGGGCGGGGCGATGCCGCTGCCCAACATCTCACGCACCTTGGTGCCGGAGAGCAGCACGAAGTCCTCTTTTTCGTGATCCGGCGCCTCGCACATCATCACCACCTTGTTGAGCTTCTTCGACCAGGCGGTATGATCGGCCTTGAAGACCTCGATCTCCAGAGCGCCTGCCGGCACCTCCTCATCGAAGATGGTCTGAGCATCGAAAGCGCCGTAGTAGTCGCCCACACCGGCGTGATCGCGGCCGATGATGAAATGGGTGGCACCCATGTTCTGACGGAAGTAGGCATGCAGCACCGCTTCGCGAGGACCCGCGTAGAGCATATCGAAACCGTAGCCGGTGACCATGGCGCTGTTCGGCGGGAAGTAGAGCTCGACCATTTTTCGGATAGCGGCGTCACGCACTGGCGCGGGGATGTCACCCGGCTTCAGCTTACCCAGCAGCATGTGGATCACCAGACCGTCACAGTCGAGGCGATCCATGGCCATATGGCAGAGCTCTTCGTGAGCCAGATGCATCGGATTACGGGTCTGAAAGGCGACCACACGACTCCAGCCACGCTCCTTGATCTCGTTGCGGATCTCAACGGCGGTGCGGAAAGTATCGGGGAAGTCGGCCTGGAAGTAGGAGAAGCTGAGTACCTGGATTGGTCCGGAGATGGCTACGCGACCCTGTGAATTGAAGGCGGCCACGCCGGGATGCGCCATATCATCGGTACGATAGACCTTATCGGTCATTACGGCCATCTGCTCGTCGGAGACGGTCTCGATCTCCTCGATGTCCATCACCGCCAGCACCGGATTGCCCTCCATGTTGGGGTCGCGCAGGGCCACACGCTTGGCGTCACCGATGGCGTCGGTGTTCTCCAGCAGGCAGAGTACCGGCACGGGGAAAAAGCTGCCATCGGTGAGAGTCATCTTTTCGGCGGCGCCCATGGCATCGGCCACATTCATGAATCCCTGCAGCGGGTTGAAGTAGCCGGCCCCCATCATCACCGCATTGCCGGCAGCTTGAGAACTGATCACCACGGACGGCAGGGACTCTGCTTCGTGTGACAGCTTGTGGTGTACATCGGGATCGTAGACAAACAGAGGTTTCAGTTCAGAGGAACCTACGGGGTTGATCATGACGTTTCTTCTCCTTCGCTTTTTTTGATCGCTGAATCCGGTAGGCAACGGCTTGCTCTTCTCATCTGCCGCTCTGCTGACAAGATCGAGCCGATAAATCTTGCGTGAAAATCGCTGCCCAACAGTTAATCTGTTTTCTAAAATAACAACTTATCTTATTGTTATTCGCGTATTAATAACGTTTGATTTTATTCGCGGCCGATTTCAAACAGGCCATACCCTAACACAACCGCAGGTTATCCAACCCCATTTTATTTTTATGCACTCAGCAAAATATCTACTCAATGAGAGTGGTCAATCCGATGCTGCAAAGCAACACTTGATTCCCCTGCCCGCAACAGATCCACCAGACCGCTATGTCGAATCAACGGGCGACTGACCGCCTGATCAAAGACCGACTCGGGTCCCAGCAGAGAAAACTGCTTACGGGCGCGGGTGACGGCAGTGTAGATCAGTTCCCGACAGAGCACGGGGCTGCTCTGCTCCGGCAACTGGAGCAGCAGTTCGTCGAATTCCGAACCCTGGCTCTTATGTACCGTCATGGCATAGACGGTTTCGCAGGCCGGTAGTCTGGCAGGCGCAATCCAGCGGGCTTGACCTTCGGTCCCGGGAAAGGCGACGGCCAATTGAGCCCCATCGTCGGGATGGGGAACAACAATGCCCACATCCCCGTTATAGAGCCCCAAGGCATAGTCGTTGCGCGTCAGCATGACCGGACGCCCGGGATACCATTCACTCTCCAGTCTCACCTGCCCCATCCGGGCCAGCCGCCGAGTGATCGCCTGGTTCATCCGTTCCACACCCTGTGGACCGCCGCGTACTGCACAGAGGAGTCTGAAACCGCGCAGGATCTCGAACAGCTCCTCAATCGGAGCCCCGACCGCGAGCCGGTCGAACAGGGAGCGATAACGCTGGGCCGCATAGTCTGCGGCATCACAGCTCTGCCAACCGATCTCGCCCTGTTCCTCGCTCGATCTGAGCAGGTCTTTCGCGGCCTCGACATCTCCCCGATTCACCGCCGCAGCCAATAGCCCGATGGGGCTGTCGCTGCCGAAACGGTAGCTGTGTCGCAGCACCACCACGCTATCCCGCAGACGACCGGTTGAGCCCCTCGAATCGGTCAGCTGTTCGCCGCTCAGGGCAATCAACCGCTGATTGAAGGTACTTCCCGCCCCCTCGCAATCCTGGCAGATGTCGCCCAGCACGGCGCCCGCCTCCACCGAAGCAAGCTGAGCCCGGTCCCCCAACAGAATCAGCCGGGCCTGTTCGGGGAGCGCCTCCAGCAGACTCGCCATCAGCGAGACATCCACCATCGAGGCTTCATCCAGCACCAGCACGTCCAGCGGCAAGGGATTCTGCCGCTGATGACGGAATCCGCTACCCAACCGCCGCACACCGAGCAGGCGATGGAGGGTGACCGCCTGCTCGGGAATGGAGGCCAAGGCCTCGGCTTTCAACGGCAACTGGCTTTTACTGCGCCTGATCGACTGCTGTAGCCTTGAGGCCGCCATGCCGGTGGGGGCAGCCAGGGCAATACGCAGGGCGCCGCCGCCGGGCTGTTGCCGCAGCAGTGCCAGAATGCGCACCACGGAGGAGGTTTTGCCGGTACCCGGCCCCCCGGAGATAACCGTGAAACGCCGCAGCAGTGCGGTGGCGGCGGCAACCTTCTGCCAATCGATCCGCCCCGCTTGTCCCGATGCAGCGAAGAGTGTCCCCAGCCCGTCCCGCAGGCGTGACTCATCGACCCCGTCGACCGCTTCCGCAGCTCGTTTCATCAGGCTCTGCCCGACGCGCTGCTCATAGTCCCAGTAGCGATGCAGATAGAGCCGGTCGCTGGCATCGAGAATCAGTGGCTGCCAGGCACCCGGCCGTCCCACCACACCGCTCTGCAAAAGCCTGTCCCGCCACTGCTCGATTGATGGCAGAGAGAACTCCAGGGGTGTCCCCGGCAGCAGTTGCGAAGCGGCCAACGAGGTGAGATCGAGACAGACATGTCCCTCGCTGCGCGCCGCGCTGGTCAGTGCCGCCGCCACCCCCAACAGCTCATCCGCCTGCTCGGCGGTATCGAGCAGAAAACGGGCGAAGTGAAAATCGAGCGGGCCGATCAACCGCTGGGCCAGGAGGCTCTGCAGCAATGGATCAGGCCGGGTCATGGGCCGCCTCGTCGATCAGATTGTCCAGGGCCGCAACGAAGTCGAGGGACGGCCGCTCGGCGACCACCCCATAGTCCACTCCCGTCTGCGGCGTCATGCCGCGCAGGAAGAGATAGTAGACGCCGCCGAAGTGTCGCTCATAGTCGTAGTCCGCCAGCCGGCATTTGAGGTAACGGTGCAGAGCAAGGGTGTAGAGTGTGTACTGCAGGGGATAGCCGTGTTCCAGCATGGCCGACTGCAATGCTGCCTGGTGATAGTCAGCGACGCCTTGGCCCAACCAGTTGGACTTGTAGTCGGCCAGGTAGTAGCGCCCCCGCCACTCGAAGATCAGGTCGATAAAACCCTTGATGAAGCCATCCAGGCGGGCGCTGGTCACCTCTCCCAAGCCATCGCTCATGCCCCGCTTCCGACTGAACCCATGCCGCTCACCCAAACCCTGGATCTGTCGTGGATCGAGTCCGTGCACCGGGAAGTGGAAACCCATCTCATCGATGCGTCGCGTGCGGGGCACCTGACTCAGGGTGAGGCCGTCAGCATTCAGTGGCGTGGCCACCAGATTGCGCAGCATGTCGGCAACTACCGGTGTCCAGCGCTCCTCGATGCCGTGCGCGCGGAGCTGCTCGACAATAGTGGCGGCCAGTTTATCTGTCTCGAGATCGCCGAAATCGACCTGCTCCAAAATGGCATGCAGGCAGCTACCGGCACTGGAACCCCGTGGGAAACCATGGATATCGAATCCCTCCGGAGGGGGTTGCTCGACGACCAGACCGGCGCGCTCGGCATCGTAGTCGGGCAGATCCTCCGAGTGACCCGCAACCAGGGAAGAGAAACTGGCGACCCGGCTCAATGCAGGTATGTGTCCGCCGAATTGACGCGCCGGCTCCAGTCGCGGGGGCATGCCCAGCTCCAGCTGCGACAGGCTGCGATCCAACGGCATGGGCGTAACCGAGAGGGCGCCTGCGGCGAGTGTGGTCAGCGCACTCAGATCCGCATCGATGGCGCTGTCGTCAAAACCCGCCGCTCTGGTCTCCCACTCGGCCAATCCCCCCTCCTCCGCCGTGCCGGCGCTGACACTATGCAGCAACCAGGCCAGGGCCGAGCGTTCGCTGTTCCTGACCCCTCCCCAGGGCAGATAACAGCGGTGACAGGCACGGGTCAGGGCCACATAGAGAAGGCGCAGGTTCTCCGCCAGGGCCTCTTCCCGCTGGCGTGGCCGGTCCATCTCATAACGTTTGGAACCCAGCTCCAATATCGCCGCATAATCCGCCTCGGGGTCGTGAAAGAGGTAGGGGCTGGTATCCTGCCGTCCACCCCCCTCATCCCACAGGTAGGGACAGAACACGATGGGGTACTCAAGACCTTTACTGCCATGCAGGGTGTCGATACGGACCAGATGGCTGTCGCTCTCCAGGCGCAGCAGCCGGCTTTCGTCCGTCGCATTCGACTGTCGCTGCCGGGCCAGCCATTTGACCAGTACCTCCATGCCGGGGCCCGCCTCGCTCTCCCGCTGATAGAGCAGTTCCGCCAAGTGGTAGAGATTGGTCAGCCGGCGCTCCCCATCCCAATAGTCGAGCAAGCGGTTTTCAACCCCCTCATCCACCAGTAGACGGCGGAACATGACGATAAAACCCTGCTGCCGCCAGAGGCGATGATAGTCGTAAAAACGGCTCACGATCCGCCCCAGCAGACGGTCGTCCCGATTCAGCCCATCGAGTCGGGCCGCATCCCACCCCAGCAGGGGTGTGGCCAGGGCCGCCCGCAGCCGGACGCCCCGCTGGGGTTCCAGCAGGGCCAGCAAAAGCCGCTCCAGGGACTCCGCCTGCAGGCTCCGGAAGACGCTCTGCTGGCTACTGCGTACCGAGTTAACCCCCCGTTCACGCAGCGCGAAAGCAATCCGCTCGGCCTGTTGATGCGTGCGCACCAGCACCGCAAAGTCACCCCCCGCCAGGGCACGTCCATCCAGTTGCGCCTGACCACGTTCGGCCAGGGCCAGCAGATGTACGATCTCGTCCGCGGTAGCGTCCGCCACCGCTTGGCGCACCTTATCCACCTCCGTCTGCCGGTCGAAGGGAAGCCGCCACAGGCGCAGGGGCGGATCGCTGTCGCCACGCACTCGCAGCTGCGGCATCCGCCGCGAGGCGGCCATGACCGGTTGAAAACCGATCTCCCCGTACCAGAAGGGTCGAGTCGGTCGGGAGAACAGGGCATTGACCCCCTGCACCAGCTCCGCGCTGGAGCGCCAGTTGGTATCCAGGGTGTGGGTCGCCGTGACCAGCTCCCGCCGCGCCCGCAGATAGGCGAAGAGATCGGCGCCGCGAAAGCTGTAGATCGCCTGCTTGGGATCGCCCACCAGGAACAAGGGCAGATCGCCGCCACCGTAGATCGCGCGCAGGATTTCATACTGCACCGGATCGGTGTCCTGAAACTCGTCCACCAGGGCTGCCGGGTAGCGCCGCCGCAACAGGGCCGCCAGGCGTCCCCCGGCGGGTCCGGCAAGCGCCCGCTGCAACTCCAGCAGCAGATCGTCATAGGACCACTCCGCCGCTTCCGCCTGGCGTCTGGGCAGCTCCGCAAGCAGATAGTCGTAACACTGCCGAAGCAGTGAGACCTGTGCCGGCCAAAAGGCCTCGGCGCAGGCCTGGGCTTGGGTCAGGTAGGATTCAAACAGCTCGAAAAAGGGGTGTTGGGGTATCTCCCGGCCCGCCTTCACCGCCGCGGCGATGCGTGCCGGCGTAAAGCGATCCGCCTTGTCGAAGGGCTCGCTGTAGGGGGAATCGCGCAGCCAGTCGTGCAATGACCGACACCAGCCTGCGACCCAGCCGGGACGGTAGGCATTTCCCTTCAGGGTTTGCGTATCGCTGAGCAGGGCCTGGACCTCGTTGCGGGCATTCAGCCACAGTGCCAGCACCTGTTCGCGCAATTCCGCCGCCTGACTGTCCAGTGCCGCCAGCTCCCCGGGCCAGGGGCTCGATCGTACCTGCAGATAGGGCTTACCCAGGGCGAAACGCAGCTGAGCGAGCAGATGATCAGGGGTTGGAATCCGTACCCGAAAGGCCTGCAGAAACAGGGGCGGCAGGCGGTCGATCTGGCGGCGCCAGAAATCGTCCACGATCTCCTGCAGCCGGGCCGACTGATCCGGCGCCAGCTCCATGTGGAAGGCCTGTCCGGTCTCAAAGGCATGTTCGGTCAGAACCCGCTGACAGAAGCCGTGAATGGTGAAGATGGCCGCCTGATCCAAGCCGGCCATGGCCAGATCGAGCAGACGGCGGGCACGCTCCGGATCCTCCTGAGCCGCCACCAGGGCCGCCAGGGTTTGATCCTCCAAGGCGCCCCCATCCAGCCCCCGACGCAGCAGCGCCAGTCGGCTGCGGATACGCTGTTTCAGCTCGGCGGTGGCGGCCTTGGTGTAGGTCATCACCAGCAGGCGTTCCGGCTCGAGTGCCTGCTCCAGCACCAGGCGAAGATAGAGCGTGGTGAGGGTGTGGGTTTTACCGGTGCCGGCGCTCGCCTCCACCAGGTTGCCGCCCTGCAACGGGGTTGTGAGGACATCCATGCCCATCAGCGCCACTCCAGATGGGCCATCAGCGGTCCCAGGATCGATTCGCAGAGGGGGCCGAATTCGGGTGTGAAACAATCACCATCGGGCCATAGCAACCGATTGTAGGGTTTGACCGCATCCCCTCCCTGATGGCGGTTGCCGTACCATTTCTTGTGTGCCCGCTCCATCGCCCGCTCCCCGTCGCCGCCAGACAACCCTTCCATGTAGGCCCAGGCGGTAGCCGGATAGAAGGGCAGCGGCCGATCCTGTCCCGCCTGATAGTGAACCAGCAGCTCCTCGAGCAGGCCCTTGGCATCCTTCGGCGGGTGGAACAGACCCTCTCTGCCGCCTTCCAACAGATGGGTATGGGGATAGATCTGCGCTGGCTTTGCCAGATTCAGCACCAAGTGCGCTATCCAATAGCGAAGCAGCTGATAAGGATAGAAACGGGCGCTGGTATAGACCAGCAGACCGGTCGAAAGCAGATTGTTTAAGCGGCCGTTGATCCTGCTCCGGGCAAGCGGCAGATCGATGTCGCAGCAAGATCGGTCTGACTCGGCCAGTCGTGGCCGGAGTCGCTCCGCCATCGACTCGGCCTGTTGAAGCATGTTGTTGAACTCCAACCTCCCTGCCTGGCCATGGGGCAGCCGCCCAGCGGCTTCCAGTCTCTCTTGCAGGGTAGCTGGAGTGGCCCCCTTCAACAACGCCTCGACCATCTCCCGCTCACTGTCGAGCCGTTCGAACAGGTCCAGTTCAAAAGGCTCCCGCTCATCCGGCAGTTCGGCAAGCGACTCCAAACTCAACTGCAGCCTCTCGCGGGCAAACAATCGGGGAGGATTGGCGAAAAACTCGAGTAACCGCTCGAGCGACACCACCGGAGTCTCTGGCGACGGTTGCGTTTGCAGTGGCAGAGGTGTCAGTGGAGAGTCACCCCGCCGCCCCTGTCCCATCCGCATCGCGGCCTCCCGGCGCTGTTCGGAGTAGCTGAAGAGATCGCTACCTGGGGCAAAATAGACGGGACTGAAGGGTTGCAAAGGATGGTGATGAATCATCTCTGCCAGGCCAGCCTCACCGCTCATGCGGCGCAGGGTGTCGCAGAGTTCATCCACCACCACGGCCGGGGGCAGCGGGCTGTTATCCCGCTGACTGTAGCCCACATAGCTGATGCTGAGGCGCTCGCGAACAGAGATCAGGGTTTCCAGGAACAGATAGCGATCATCCGCCCGGCGTGAGCGATCGCCAAAGCGGAACTGGTCCGCCATCAGGTCGAAGCCGAAACTTGGCTGGTGGCGGGGAAAAGCGCTGTCGTTCATGCCGAGCAGACAGATGACCCGAAACGGTAGGCTGCGCATTGGCGCCAGCGCACAGCAGTTGACGCCGCCGCCGAGGAAACCCCGGCCATCGGCGCCCTCGAGCAGAGCCTGCAGGCGGTAGCGTATCAACGCCAGGGAGACGCTGCCTGTGAAACCGGCTTCCCCTGCCTCCTCGGCCAGCCGCTGGATCAACTCCCGCAGTTCGTCCACCTGATCCTGGGTCTCAGTGCCTGACAGAAAAAAATCCTCTACCAACCGCAGCAGAGCCTCACGCCATTCGGCGACCGTGCGGGGTGTGGCCAGTTGCTCATCCAGTCTGAAAAGGCGGTCGCAGAAGTCAATCAGACCGCCCAACTGCTCGGCCGCGCCCCCTTCGGCGGCATCCAGCGGCAGAATGCCGTGCCACAGATCGTCGCTCTCTCTCGGCATGGCATAGCCCAGCAACAGCCGTCTCAAACCAACCCCCCAGGTATGTCCGGAATCGGCCGGCAGCCCCCAGGCCTGCTTACTCTCTCCGTCCCGCCCCCAGCGGATTCCCGCCCCGATCAGCCATTGGGTGATCGACTCCAACGCCCGCTCCTCCAGGCCGAAGCGGCGCTGGACTGCCGGCTGTTCCAGCAGTGAGAGCAACTGGCCGATGGGGTAGCGGGATCCGGGCAGGCCGATTATTTCGAGCAGACTCGCGGCCAGGGGATTGCGTTGTAACAGACGGCGGTCGCTGATTCGATAAGGGATCGCGGGGCGGTCGCCGGGCTGGCTGAAGACTGCCTCGATCAAAGGCGCATAGAGGTCGATATCCGGCGCCATGACCAGAATCTCATTGGGCGAGAGTCCCGGTAGCGACTCGAACATCGCCAACAGTTGATCATAGAGCACCTCGACCTCGCGCATGGGACTGTGGCAGAGATGCAAGGCGATGGAATCATCCGTCGACACCTCTTCATCGGGAGCCTCGAGGTTCAGGATCTGATGCTGCAGACGCGCCAGCAGCGTAGCCTGCCGGGGCGGCTCGAACAGCTCTTCACTGCCTGGGTCGAACTCGTTGATGGCGGCGAAAAAATCACGCCCCTGACGCCCCAGGATAGCGAGCAAGGGGTGACCGACCTCCAGATAGAGCGCCTCGCTACTCGTCTCCAGTTCCTGGCGGGCCTGGGTCTGTGGTGACACAATGTCGGCCCAGTGGGCCGCGCAGGGGTTGAGCAGGAAGAGATGCACATCGAGCTGATCGGCCAGCCGGCGGATGATCTGCAGATAGCCTGGCGAAAGGGTCGGCACGCCGAACAGGTAGACCCGCTCCGGCAGCGCTGAGATGCCATCGTTCAGCGGTTGAGCGAAAAACCGCTGCTGCAGGCTGACCCAGTGCCGTGGCTCTGCTGCAACCAGATTGCGCCAGAGTTCGGCCTGCCACGTATCGCCGGCGACGGCCGATTCCCCCCGCTCCCAGGCGACGATCCATTCGGGACGATAGAGCAGATAGCGGTCATAGAGGGCGGCCAGTTCCTGTGCAAGCTGGAAACACCGCAACTCGTCGCCACTTGCCAGATAACCCGACAAAGGCGAATCATGGGAGTCGAAATCCCGCTGCGACAGCAAACCATGAATACGCCAGGCCAAACGGTTGGGCTGGTAGCGATCCAGCTCCGGCACATCCGCCAACAGTTGCCGGAACACCTGCCAGACAAACACCGCCGGAAGCGGGAATTTGAGATTGGCCGCGATACCGAGGGATGCCGCCAGATTCAGTGAGAGCCAACGCCCCATCCCTGGATGCTGCACCACCACCCAGTCGGTTCGCAGCGGATCGCCCACGGGTTGTCCCAGCAGATCGGCAAGACGCTGCGCCAGGTGCTCAAGACGGTTGGATTGATGAAGGGTCAGCATGCTGCCCCATTCTACCCCGGAAGCGGCTCAATGCCTGAGTCTCTTCACGATTCCGCTGCGTCTCGGCGCGGAACCTCCGGGTTCATGGGCAGTGCAGGGTGGAATAGCTCGCTGTGTATCGCATAACAACAGATCGCCGTCATACCCTCAGGTCTGTGGATTTCATCGCGTCAGCCGAATCAATGGCTTGTGCAATGTCTCCACTGAACTTCCGGATTCCGGCCTGTTTCAGGATTGATTCTGTTTTGCACCGATACGGGGCGACAGCACCACATCGACGATCTCATTGACCTTCTGCGGGATCGTATCCAGCGCCTGCTCGATGGTTTCCTGCCGGAGTGCGGTAATCTCCCAGACCACCGGATCGATCAGATCCATCGCATCACTCAACGAGGTGCCATCCAACTCGCTGAGTGAGAGCACGGATGCCAGATGCATGAGCGCTGTATCGAGACGGAAATCCTTTGCCCGCATCGGATAGTGGTGATTGCCGATCACTGTGATAATGCTGCGTGGCATGTTCCAGCTGCGTAACAGCGCCTCTCCGACCTCCATATGGGTGAAACCGAGGATCTCCTCCTCCACCGTGGGTAACAGGCTTTCTTCACCTCCCGTGACCAGCAGGATGTCCCTAGAAGCCTCGGGGAGTTTGAGATAGATCACCAGCCGGCCTATATCGTGCAGCACGCCCATGACGAAGAGCCTTTCGGCATGCAGCACCCGACAGCGCCCTGCCAATTCACTGGCGATGACGCCGGTCGCCATGGAGTAGCGCCAAAACTCCGCCATATCGATCAGATCACCGGGGATACCGGTGAAGGTCCTGGCCGCGGAGGTAGCCATCACCAGATTGCGCAGCTCATTGGTGCCGACCACGGTGATCGCCCTGGAGATTGTCTCAACCGGTGCCTGCAGATTGAAAAAAGCGCTGTTGACCACCCGCAACAGCCGGGCGGAAAGGTCGGTGTCCTGGATTATCAGATCACCCAGAGTTGCAGCGGAGTAGTTGGGGGCGTCGATGAGTCGATTTACCTTAATGCAGACTTCAGGCAATGAAACCAATTTTTCGATGCCATCGACCAGTTCTTGCGGGGTCATGTTCGCCACCTCGTATACAGGCTCATAGTCGTTTTCTTCAATACCTTGAGAGATAAAGGATATTGCGATACTCAGCCACCTCACGTTCGGTTAATATCCTCTACTTCACCTACTTGTATCGGCAATCGGGGTTGAATCTTGACCGCTTGCCGGCAAAATCTGGAGGTCATCCATGCCCTTTTTCGTTTTCAAGATTTCCCCCCAGAATGAGCTCGAATACCTGGGTGAAGAGGAAAAGTACCGGGCCGCCCGGGAGAAGGTCAGAGACCTGCGTGCCGCCCATCAGGCGGGGGATGGCACCACCTTCCGCATGGTCTTTGCCAAAACCGTGGGGCAAGGTGAAAAGCTCCTGGCAGCCACTGAGCAGGATGGACGAATCGTCGGTGACGACTGAAGCGACCGGATAGGCTAGGTTACATCGGTGGGTCTTGCCGGGATGTAAGCCACTAAGATTCTGTTCCTAATAGTGATTCTTCGTGCTACTCTCTCAATGATAAAACTTACGCCTTAGAATAAACGACTAGATACCAGAATCAGTGCTGCCACAACACCGACTATTGCGTACATGGCTCCGCTGAAGGACCGCAAATCCGTGTCGACCCTGAACAGCAGAAGAAATAAATACCAAAGCCAATTTCAGCCCTTGCTCAATCGCTGTAAGGACACGGTCATTGTCTATATCAATGCCCTGCTGACCGAGCTCTTCAACAACTCCGACAAAGCCCTTACCGGTTTCGCCCAGAAGGCGGAAACCAACGAGCTCCAGAATCGCTTCTTCGAGGCGATGGCGATGATCCGCAACCGGCATGGCCTGGTCGAGCATGAGTTCAGGGAACTGATCAGCGACGGTTTCGATAGCTTCTGGAAGGACGAACGGGAGATCAATCCCTTCGACAATCCGGAAGAGGATTCCGAGCTGGAACTGGTCGACCACGACTCCATGGATGTGGCCACCGCGCTCGACAACATGATCAGCAAGACGGTTGGCAACCATCGCTCCCACCTCTATGCCCTGGGACAGCGTCTCAGCGTGGTCAAGGGTGGTCAAAGCGTCAAACACAAGCAGATCCCGGCCGGTCCGCATCACCTTACCACCGCCTTCAATGAGGCAATCGACGCTCTAGGGCTGGAAACCCGCATCAAACTCATCGTCCTGGCCCTGTTCGATAAATATGTCTTGAAGCAGCTCGGCTCGATCTACGAAGATTTCAACAACAACCTGCGCGATGCCGGTGTACTGCCACATCTACGACCGACCATCCAGAAGTCACCGGACATCGGTATCGGTGATTCCAAACGTGAGGATGATGATTCGGGGCTACAGCAGGAACAGACTCAGGAAGAGTTGGGCGAGGAGATTTTCACCAGTATCCTCGACATGATGGCTCATCAACGGCGTAATTCGCCGGAGAAGGCCAGAGCGAAAGCCGCCGCGGCTGCCGCGGCTGGCCGTCAGCCCGGCTCGGCCCCTCCCGCCACCGCCGCGAATCTGGTCTCAGCGCTCAACGCGATCCAGCCTGCGCGCAGGGCCGATTACATTCCCGACGCCAATGCACCCGGAATCATCATCCCCAATGTGGAGATCGACGAGCAGTTCCTGGTGCGAGTCAAGCACACCCTGGCAGAAGAGCGCCACAAACTCTATGACGAGGTCGGTGCGGACCGCCTGGACGCCGCGGATGAGGATACGATCGATTTGGTCGGTATGCTATTCGAATACATGCTCAACGATCCGGTCCTGCCGCCGGTGGCCAAAGCGCTGATCAGTCATCTGCACACCCCCTACCTGAAAGTCGCCATCATCGACCGCAAGTTGCTTACCGACAGTAACCACGATGCGCGGCAGCTGCTGGACTCCCTGGTTGAGGCCGGCAGCCACTGGATTGATGAACGCAACCTCAAACGGGGTATCTACCCCGACATGCAAAACGTCGTTGACCGGGTACTCAAGGAATTCAGCGACGATGTGGGCCTGTTCTCGGCCCTGCTAAGTACCTTCAAAAAACGCATGGATGAGTTCCGTCGCAAGTCGGACATCCTTGAGAAGCGGGCTCAGGACTCGCTGAAGGGACGTGAAAAACTCAATATCGCACGCCAGCGCGCCACCCAGGAGATGAAGGCTCGCTCATTCAGCGAACATCTGCCCAGAGCGGCCAAAGAGTTCCTGGAGCAGACTTGGGTCGACAAACTCATCTTCGTCCTGTTGCGCCATCCAGACGGCGAAATGAGCGACGAGTGGAAGGAAGCCCTGCGTATCGCGGACGAAATCGCCTGGACCTTCGAACCCAAGAGTGAGAGCGAAACCAAGGAGCTGGAGAACTCATTGCCCGATCTGCGCAAGGCCATCGAGGAAGGTCTCGCTTCACTGGGCGGTTTCCATCAGGAGAAGAGCAAAGGCCTGTTCGAACTCCTTTCCAGTGCAAAGGTTGCGAAAAAAGCATCGGACGAGGCCGTCACAACGGCAGAGAAGCAACTCGCCGCCAAAGCCAAAGCCGAACCGCCACAGCCGGTCGAAGCCCTGCCCACGGCGGCAAAGGCCACGATGCCGACTCAACCCATGGAGGTCGTAAGGGCGGACATGGCCAGCAGCTCCGGCGAGGAGGAGATTTCCGAAGAGGAAGAGGCCATGATGGAAAAGCTGCGCAAAATCCAGTTCGGTACCTGGTTCGAAGTCGCTGACGCACACGGTGGCGAGCGTCGCAAAGTCAAGCTCTCCTGGCTCAGCCCCCTCACTGCCTCCTGCATGTTTGTGGATCGCGCCGGCGTCCAGACCGCCATCAAACCGTTGCGCACCCTGGCCCAAGAGATACTCTCAGGCGAGTCGAAAATTCTTGAGGATAGCAGCGATCCCTTTGTTGAAAGAACCCTCCATGCCATTCGCCGCATGCTGCAACGATCGCTGAAGACGACCGAAGATATCGCCAGCGAAATCGTCAACGATGGCAGTGAAGGAACAGAAGCACAATAATCCAATCCGGAAGGTTCACGCCACAATGATAGATAAACGCAAGTCTTCCCGTAAGATTGTCGACGAAGTACTGGAAGTATCCGATCAGATCACCGGCACCCGTCTCGGCCGCGTCGTCAACATCAGTGCTGAGGGACTGATGCTACTCACCCAGGAACCGATTGTGGCGGGTTCCATCTATCAGCTCAAGATGGAGTTGCCGAATACCGGCGGTGATGATCCCCAGACGATCGCCTTTGGCACCGAAGCCGTGTGGACTACAGAAGCCGGTCAACCGGAAAGTTTCTGGACGGGTTTTCGTATCATCGACATATCGAGTGATGATGTGCTTTTGATCGACGACCTGATTCTGGATTGGAACTCAGGCGAATAGGGTTTCGGCTCCAGGGTCTCAATTCAACATCGCCAGCCGGTTGCGTTCATACTCCCCGAGCACCTTGTCCACATAGTTGATGGTCTCGGGAAACGGCGGAATGGCGTTGCCATAACGCTTGACGGCATTCTCACCCGCATTGTAGGCCGCCAAAGCAAGTTTGATATCGTATTCGAATTCCCTCAACAGATCGCTCAGGTAGCGGGCGCCACCCTCCAGATTCTGCTTGGGATCGTAGCTGTTGGCCACTCCATAGCGACTCGCTGTTGCCGGCATCAGCTGCATCAATCCCTGCGCACCGCGCCTGGAGACAGCCTGCGGATTATAAGCGGATTCCACCCTCACCATGGCGTGCAGCAATCCCGGGTGCAGACGCTGCTCCTTGGCCACCTTCTCTATCAGCGGCGTGAACTTGGATTTATTCGCCTTCATCTTGGCCAGGCTATAGCTGCCACGCTTCGATTTGGTCTTGCCGCTTCGCCATTCCAGTTTGTAACTGTCGCTCATCGGACGATCGGTAAAGTGCAGACTGCCGTCAGGCCCTCGATACTTGTAGATTTCCGCCTGCACCACGATAGGCAGCAATAGAAGCAATCCCAGGAATACCTGGCGAAGCCGCTTCGTATTGTTGCGATCTGAACTCATTTCAGCTGACGATTCCCACAATTTTCATAACCTTCTCTTCGGCCATCGACGCGGGTACTTGAGTTATCGAGTCCTTTCCCCGGGCGATCGGGCGATCCAGTTCACACTCAGGCTCCACAGCACTTTTTATATTTTTTACCGCTGCCGCAGGGACAGGGTTCATTCCGCCCCACTTTCGGCTGATCCCGAGTGGCCGTTTGCGGCATCACCAGCTTGCCGTCGACATAGAACCATTCCCCATCCTGTTTGACGAACCGGCTGATTTCGTGGAGTGGCTTTACAATCCCGTCCTCCTTGTAAGTGGCGATAAACTCGACACTCGCCTCACTGTCGCCAGTTTCTCCCGAATGCGTCTCCACTACCTGTAACCCCAGCCATTGGGCGTTCTCGGCCCAGCGGCGTGTGGCTGCAATATCGTGGTCCTGCCGATGCTCCGGGTGCAGCGACTGGTGTAGAAACTCGACTTGTTTGGTGACGAAAGCCGCGTAGCGCGCCCGCATCAGCGCTTCGGCGCTCTGCGCTTTCTGCAATCCGGAGAGAATGCCACCGCAGCATTCATCGAAATCCGCCCCGGAGCCGCAACAACAGGCTGACATGGATGACTCCTGATAATTATTTATATTGCTTTAACAGTAACATAAGAGTGTATATTCGCCCAAGACAAAGAGCCTGATGCAAATCACGCAAGCAGAAAAAAAGGTGGGCGATGCCCACCTTGAGGTCCCCGAAACCCGGGTAGAGGACTGGAAGTCGGAAACGTCTCGCAGTTGCGTCAGACCCTCTATCAATAAACCGTATCAGCCTGCTGCGCGAGGCGTTCCCACGTCGCAGACTATAGTTGATATCGATGACAATGCTGTTTCAGCAAGATGAAGCGTATGTGATGGCAAGCTTCATTCAGAGACCCAGCTCCTTCCACCGCTTCGTCACTCGCTTGACGGAGACCGGGAACGCGGTTCCCAGCTCCTGGGCAAACAGGGAAACCCGCAACTCCTCCAGTTGCCAGCGAATCTCCTCAAGCCGTTCATCGACCCGCCCCTCATTGCGGCACGCCGCACTCCTTGCCGACCATTGTTGCTGCAGATCTGCCATTTCCGCCATGCGTTGCCGGTCCCGCCCTGCCGCATGGGGCAGTTTTTCGATACGCTTGAGCAGACTGTTCAAATAGCGTGGATAGTCGCGCAAGTGTGCCTCCGAAACCCCGGCCATGAAGCCTCGATAGACCAGACGATCGAGTTGCGTCTGCATATCACGCACCGAGTCGAGCCAGTTCTTTTGCGTAATCCCACTCAGGCGCTTACGCACTCGATGATAATGCTCAAGTACGTTCATCAGCTGTTCACAGGTTTCATTGGCCTGCGCCATCAGGCCGCCCCGAGATGCCTCTATGCACTGATGAAACGCCGTTTGATCCCTGATTTCAGGCCGTCCCTCCAGGAAACAGCGGTCGATGATCAGACTCACCAACTCCTCTTCCAGACCTTCAGGCGCGCCCTCCGTCAGACCATCCGCCGCTGCCGGCACCTTCGCGTAGTAGAGGCGCATACGCTCCAGATGCAACAGGTTCTTGCGCAGATAGCGGACCTCCTTGGCCAGTGACAACATAATCAATCGTCTCAGGCCTGCCCGGTGCATGCGAACTGCATTGGACTCGGCGTCTATCAAGCGGATGGAGACAGAGTCCCCATCATCCACCAGCGCGGGATATCCGCGCAGGGCGATGCCAGCCTGCTCGATCGACAGACCGGTGGGCAAGGTGCCGAAATCCCACTGCCGTATGCCGCGGCGCTCCAGCTCTGGCGCACGCAGCTGTCGGTGTAACAAACCCTCCTCGGTGGCGTAGGCCTGCTTGAGCCGATTGAGCTCCCGACTGACTTCCAGCGGCTTGCCGTCGCTGTCGACCACCTTCACCTGCATGCGCAGATGGGGTGGCAACTCCGCCTCCTGCCAAGCCGATTCCGGGATATGCACCCCGGTCATCGCCTTCAGCCGCTCCCCCAACACCTGATGCAGCGGACGTCCTCGGGAAGGCATCTCCTTGAGACAGGCCTCGGCGTAGTCGGGCACCGGCACGAAGGCGCGTCGCACCGATTTGGGCAAGCCCCGGATCATGGCGATGACCCGCTGTTTCAACAGCCCGGGCACCAACCACTGCAACACCGGCTCGGAGATCTGATTAAGGGCATCCTGCGGCACCACCAGGGTCACCCCATCACAGGCCTGTCCCGGATCGAAATGGTACTCCAGCGGCAGCTGCATGCCATTAAACTCCAGAGCATCGGGAAAATCGTCACGGTTGAACGCCTCGGCCCCCTCTCGGATCAGATCTGTCTCGCTCATATAGAAGCGCTTGGGGTGGTCCTTGGCGTCCTGGCGCAGCCAGCTCTCGAAATCGGGGGTGGTGGAGATGCCGGGTGGGATGCGGTCGTCATAGAAGGCATAGATGCGCTCTTCGTCCACCAGGATGTCACGCCGCCTTGCCTTGGCCTCCCGGTCGCGAACATCCGCGATCAGACCCTGATTGTGGCGCCAGAATGGTGCCCGGGTATGAAAATCCCCATCCACCAGGGCGGATCGGATGAAGATCTCCCTGGCGACCACCGGATCGATGGGGCTGAAGTTGATCTTGCGCCGGCTGATCAGCACCAGACCGAACAGGGTGACCTTCTCATAGCCGGCCACCTGCCCCCGCTTCTTCTCCCAATGGGGCTCGGAGTAACTGCGCTTGACCAGGTGCCCCGCCGCCAACTCGGCCCAGCGGGGATCGATCTCCGCCGCTGTGCGTGCATAGAGTTTGCTGGTCTCCACCAGCTCCGCCGCCATCACCCATTTGGGTTGACGCTTGAACAGGCCCGAACCGGGATAGATATGAAACCGGCTGTTACGCGCCCCCAGATAGTCACGCTCCTTGCTGCGCAGGCCGATATGGCTCAGTAAACCACTGAGTACGGCCCGATGAATCGCTTCGTAGCCTGCCTCCTTGTCGCTCTCCTTGAAACCCATGTCATGTAGCTGTGTACGCAGTTGGGTATGAATATCGTGCCACTCCTGAATCCGTACCCAGGAGAGAAACTCGCTGCGGCACCACTGGCGGAATTTGTGCTTGGAGAGATGCCGCCGTTGCCCCTCCATCACCTCCCACAGATTCAGATAGGCGAGAAAATCTGAACGTTCATCGCGATACTGGGCATGTGCCTGATCCGCCTGCTGTTGCTTCTCCAGAGGCCGGTCTCTCGGGTCCTGTACGCCAAGGGCGGCGGCAATCACCATTACCTCCCGCAGACAGTGACTGTGGGCGGCGGCAAGCAGCATTCGCCCGATCCGTGGATCCACCGGCAAGCGAGCAAGCTGCTGACCGATACGGGTGACCCGCCGCTCGCCATCCACTGCGCCGATCTCCTCCAGTACCCGGTAGCCGTCTTTGATCAGCCGGTGGTCTGGCGGATCGATGAAGGGGAAGCTGTCGATCTCACCGAAGCCCAGCAGCTTCATCTGCAGAATCACCGAGGCGAGATTGGTACGCTGTATCTCGGGCTCGGTGAAGACGGCTCGCGATGCGAAATCCTCCTCACTGTAGAGGCGGATGCAGACACCGGCGGCAACCCGGCCGCAACGTCCCTTGCGTTGATCGGCGGAGGCCTGGGAGACACGTTCCACCGGCAGGCGCTGTACCTTGCTGCGGTGGCTGTAGCGGCTGATGCGGGCGAATCCGCTGTCGATCACATAGCGGATACCGGGTACGGTCAAGGAGGTTTCGGCCACGTTGGTGGCCAGTACAATGCGCCGGCTAGCGTGGGGTTTGAAGACCCGGCTCTGCTCCGCCGGGCTGAGTCGTGCGTAGAGAGGTAAAACCTCGGTCAGTTGTAACTTGTGCTTGCGCAGGGTCTCGGCGGTCTCCCGAATCTCCCGTTCACCGCTGAGGAATATCAGGATATCACCGCGATCGATGCGTGTGAGTTCATCCACCGCATCGACAATGGCTTGCTGCAGGGGGTCGTCCCGCTCATCCAGTGACTCCTCCTGCGGTGGACGATAGCGCAGGTCCACGGGATAGGTCCGGCCGGAAACCTCAATCACCGGTGCGCCAGCGAAATGTTCGGAGAAACGTTGCGGATCGATGGTGGCAGAAGTGATGATCAGTTTCAGATCAGGACGCTTGGGCAGCAGCTGTTTGAGATAACCCAGTAGAAAGTCGATATTGAGGCTGCGCTCATGAGCCTCATCGAGGATCAGGGTATCGTACTGAGTAAGATTCGGGTCCTGCTGGATCTCCGCCAACAGGATACCGTCGGTCATCAGTTTGACCAGGCTGTGCGGACCGACGCGGTCGTTGAACCGGACTTTGTAGCCGACAAGATCACCGGTCTCGCTATTCAGCTCGCTCGCCACCCGAGCCGCCAGGCTGCGCGCTGCAATGCGACGCGGCTGGGTATGACCGATGTAACCGGCAACACCACGACCGAGACTCAGACAGATCTTCGGCAGCTGGGTCGATTTGCCCGAACCCGTCTCACCACAGAGAATCACCACCTGGTTGGCCTCGATCAGCGATTTGATCTGTTCCTGCCGTTCACTGATGGGAAGCTCAGAGGGGAAACCGGGCTCAGGGAGACGCGCGAGACGCCCTCGCATCCGCTCCTGGGAAGCCTGCATCGACTGAAGCAGCTTACGCAGCCCCTCGCTGAAGGGCTGTCGCGAACGGGCACGCTTACGTAGCCCTCGCAACCGCTGCGACAACGCGGGCCTGTCTGCCAGCATGCACCGTTCTATGTCGCTATGATCGGGAAAGTCGAGGTCGGTCTGAGTCACGATAGGCCGCGCCGAAGAAAGCTCATGCAATGAAGTAATTGGGAGGCAATGATGCGAGACGGAGCATATTACCACAGCCTCACGCCGGAGCGGGGCCGCACAAATCGAGACATGGAGAGTGCGGCAGCGCCGCACACGATTAACCCGGCAATCTATTTGGGCCTGTTAACACTAATCCGATAGACCCTGGGAGAAGTTCAGCCTTCATTGATAACCACTGCGAGTCCTGTCAGTGACCACCCCCCTTGAGCGCGGAGACCATACCTTCGATAGTGTCTTTGGCGTCACCGAAGATCAGCGAGGTATTATCCTGATAAAACAACAGGTTATCGACACCGGAATAGCCGGGGCTCATGGAGCGTTTGAGGAAGTAGACCTGCCGCGACTTGGCCGCATCGAGAATCGGCATGCCATAGATCGGGCTGGAACTGTCGGACTTGGCAGCCGGATTGACCACGTCGTTGGCGCCCACCACCAGGGTTACATCGGCGGTTGGGAACTGGGAATTGACCTCATCCATCTCCAACACGTGGTCGTAGGGGATATCCGCCTCGGCCAACAGCACATTCATATGCCCAGGCATGCGTCCGGCGACCGGATGGATAGCGAATATGACCTCCACGCCCCGCGCCTCGAGCTGCTCCATCATCTCTTTCAGCGCATGCTGGGCCTGTGCCACGGCCATGCCGTAACCCGGCACGATGATCACCTTGTTGGCATCCTCCATCCAGTAGATGGCGTCATCCACCGAGGCGGACTTCACGCCCTTCTGCGCCGCCTGGCCGGCCGCGCTCATCTGGCCACCGCCGCTCTCGCTGCCGAAACCGCCAAACACCACATTGATGATGGAGCGATTCATGGCGCGACACATGATGAAGGAGAGAATGGCGCCGGAGAACCCGACCAGGGCGCCAACGATGATCAGCAGTAGATTTCCCAGGGTGAAACCGGTCGCGGCCGCGGCCCATCCCGAGTAGCTGTTGAGCATCGAGATAACCACCGGCATATCGGCACCGCCGATGGGTATGATCAGGGTAAAGCCGAGCACAAAGGCGAGCAGTGTCATCAATACCAGCGAGGTTAGGCTCTCGGTCATGCCGAAGTGGATAGCCAGCAACACCGTGACCACGGCCATGACCGCGTTGAGCATATGCTGCCCCTTGAATTTGACCGGTGCCCCGCTGACCAGGCCCTGCAGTTTGGCAAACGCTACCACAGAGCCGGAGAAGGTGATGGCACCGATGATGATACCGGCGGAGAGTTCACCCATCATCACCGGATTGAGGCTGCCTGCGGCGGCGTGATTCAGGTAGGTGCCAATCGCCACCAGTACTGCCGCCATGCCGACAAAACTGTGCAGTGCAGCCACCAACTGCGGCATGGCTGTCATCTGAACCCGTGCGGCAAGAATCGATCCGATCACGGCACCCGCCGCCACGCCGGCAATGATGAAACCATAGGACTGGACTTCGCTGCCGAACAGTGTGGCGGCAATTGCAATTCCCATGCCTGTCATGCCGAGATAGTTGCCACGGCGGGCAGAAGCCGGGTGGGTCAATCCCTTGAGCGCCAATATGAACAAAATGGCGGAGATGAGGTAGGCGATGGCCTGTGTGTTTGCTGAGATCTCCATGCAAGCGTCCTTTATTTATCTTTCTTTTTGAACATGGCAAGCATCCGGTTGGTCACCAGAAATCCGCCAAACACATTGATCGAGGCCAGCAGCACGGCCACGAACCCGAAAAGCTCAGCCGCAGTACCTGCCGACTCGAGTCCGGTCACCAGCAAGGCACCGACAATGATAATGCCCGATATGGCATTGGTCAGAGCCACCAGGGGGGTATGTAGCGAAGGCGTCACCCCCCAAATCACCCAGTATCCGATGAAGCAGGAAAGGACAAAGACATAGAGAGCAACCAGAGTATCAGGCATCGTTTTTATCCTTTTCTATTCAGTCCACGTAAGGTTTAGGCTTGGAGTACGAAGCAGATCAGGCATCGGCCTTGACCCGCATGGCGGCAGTGATCTCGTCCTCTTCCAGCTCTTTCAGAACCAGTCCCTGATCCGTACTGTCTACCATAATATTGAGCAGATTCATGATGTTACCGGCATAGAACGCACTGGCATCCGAGGGTACCATCGACGGGTAGTTGGTATGGCCGACTAGGATGACACCGTGCTTGATCACCACCTTGTCAGCTTCGGTCAACGGGCAGTTGCCCCCATTGGCCGCGGCGAGGTCGATGATCACCGAACCCTCGCGCATATTCTTGACCACCTCCTCGGTAATCAGGGTCGGCGCGGGTCGGCAAGGGATCAGCGCCGTGGTGATAATCACATGCGCTTTGCTAAGCTCATCGGCAAGCAGTTGCTGCTGCTTTGCCTTGGCCTCTTCAGACAACTCCTTGGCATAGCCACCTTCACCCGAGCCGCTTTCGCCCACATCCAGTTCGATGGCCTTGGCGCCGAGGGATTCGATCTGCTCCTTGGTCTCGGGCCTGACGTCGTATGCTGAAACGTCGGCGCCCAATCGACGGGCAGTCGCAATGGCTTGCAGACCCGCGACACCGGCGCCCAACACGATAAGCTTGGCGGGCTTGGCAGAACCTGCGGACGTCATCATCAGCGGCAGGAAACGGCCATAGTGGCTGGCAGCCTCTATCACGGCACGGTAACCGGAGATGTTGCTTTGGGATGAGAGGGCATCCATCGACTGCGCCCGGGATATGCGGGGGATGCGCTCCATGGCCAAGTAGGTAATCCCCTTTGCCAACAGCGCTTCCAATATCGCGTCCATTTCGCAAGATTCAACATGAGCGATCAGGATGATATCCGACGGCAGCCGCTGAACTTCATCCAGTGTCGGTTTCCGCACCTTTACCAGGATCTCGGCTTGCATGGCCTGCGCCTCGTCAAGCACAGACGCACCGGCCTCCCGATACTGCTCGTCACTGTAGTGGGCCTGTTCACCCGCACCGATTACGACCGCGATTTCAAAGCCCTTGGCAGTGAGTTTCTTGACGATATCCGGGGAGAGTGCCACTCGATTTTCACCCGCTAACGACTCTTTCAATAGGCATATTTTCATCGTTTTTTTATTCCCACCCGGGACGAGTCCGTGTTTGTTTGGTCTTGGAGTCGGGCATTATCCAGACTCAACCTTCCCGACTCAAGAGGAAGCTCAAGGAGCCATTCAGCGCTTTTTAAAGGGGAACTTCGGCCAATGCCTGGTCGGCAAAAATAATCGAATTACTTTTTATAACAGTAAGTTATCCATAGGAGATCTGGTGTGGAGTTACTGGGTAGAGGCTAGCCAAGTCCAGATTTCTTAAGATATTTCCTTAGTAAGAAATGTGGATATTTGGGATATTTTTCACAATTATCACTCCCAGTGCTGGTTATCCGGATCTCTACCAAAGCCGCTTTTCACCATTTGGATGCCCAGCGAAGGCAATCCGCATGGCGTTAACCGACATCAATAGTAGGTGCCAAGATAACCGCCCACATTGGAGTTTCTCGATTTATTCAGGATCAGACCGACAGCCTTGTCGGTATCCAGACGATTGATGGCTTCTTTAACCGCATTGACCGGTGTACTTCCCGCAGCGACAACCAGTAGTACTTGTCCCATCAAGTGGTTAAGGACAGCTGCCTCGCTTGTGGCCAGGATAGGAGGAGAGTCGAACAGGATGATTCTGTCCTGATAGCGCTCTGCAAGCTCGCCCAATAGCCTTTCCATCGCATGACTGGCAAGCAGCTCCGTCGATTTCACGGAATGGGTACCAGCGGGAATGATCTTGAGCTTGGGGTTCTGCGTGTCGAGAATGACATCCCTGACTGTAGAGTCAGGATTTTCCAGGAGATCAATCAAGCCACGGTTTCTTTCGGCCCCTATGAGCTTGGTCAACGATGCCTTTATCACGTCCCCATCGATTAAAAGCACAGTAGCATCCATCTCTGAGGCGATACTCATTCCCAGATTGAGCGCCGTGAAGGTCTTGCCTTCCGCGGACAGGGAACTGGCGATGGAGATCAGGTTGCCATGCTTGATGGGAGCCGCCCCTTTACCAAAGGCGTTCATTACCACTGGCCGCTTGATGATCCGATACTCTTCAGCCAGCTGAGTTCTCTCTGAACCGGGCACCGCATAGCCCAGCGCAGAAAGTAATGTGTAGTCCAATACGATCTGTTGATTCGGCTTGTTCTCTATCGCTGCCGGTTCCTTGACAACGGGCGGTGCTGGCGCCGCCGGCTTGTCGGCTGCTTTTGATTCGACAGTTGAGGGTCGCGCAGACTCCCCGACTTTCGAGTTACCCTCGATCTTGGCGCTATCCGACTGTTTTGCGTTCGCTTTCGACTTGGCTAAACGCTCTATTGCTTTTTCAATGCTGCTCATGGGTACCCACTCGGATCGCTGCCATCATAATACGCTTTGGTTTTGAAACTGTTCAGAACCAGGTTTCCGGGATGATCAGGACATCGCCCGGCATCATTCGTGTATTGGCCGAGATATCTCCATCGCGAATCAGATCGTCAAGTCTGACCCGGAACTGTTGAGCCTTTCCATCCTTCTTGCGTACGATCGTCGCCTTGTTTCCTGCTGCAAACTCCGTCAATCCTCCGACAGCGATAATCACATCCAGCAGTGTCATGCCATCACGGTAGGGAATCGACTGAGGTTGTGCGGCCTGTCCGACCACCCTTACCTGCTCAGTATATCTTCCCACGAAATTCGTGACACTGACGGTAACCTTGGGATTTTTGACGAATCTTGAAAGTTTTTCTTCCAGATTCCTGGCCAAATCAGTCGGCGTCATGCCGCTGGCCTGCAGATCTTCCACCAGGGGTGTGGTAATCAGGCCATCCGGGCGCACAACCACCTCGGTTGAGAGCTCGTCATCACCCCAAACAAAAACACTGAGTCTGTCGCCCGGACCGATCACATAGAGCGGCGACACCCCTCCCGTTGAAACTACTTCATTTGTTACCTCGGAATGTTCAGAAAGTGTCGCTTGTGTCCCACATGCGGTTAGGACTAGGGCTATTAACGGCAGTGAAACGATCTTGAAAAGGTATCCGGTGTGATTCATGCGCATTCCTGTCTATATTGGTCATTGATACTCAAATCTATCAACCTGTCGTGCAACAGCTCATCTCTTGCAATCCCATTTCTACATAATATTGTGATCAGGTGTGATCTCCGATTAACGCAAGATAGGCCTTCAGAAATTGTTCGAGTACTTCGGCAGCGTGAGCTTCGTTGCGAATAATCTCTTTACTTACGACAAACACGGTTATTTCAGGCTCGCCACTGATCACACCGATCAGATTGTTCAGCTTGGCTTGCACTTTGGATGCCACAATTTTGTTATTGGTTCTGTACCATAGCCAAACCAACCGTTTTCTCTTGTTTGGCGACGTGAGCAAGGTCTCCTGGACGGTCACTTCCCCCACGTCCGGCAACATTATAACTTTAGCAGATTTGGAAATTCTTGACCATTTATCAGACTTATAGACGCTATGACTGACATTGACCGCCTCATGGCCCTGACGCTGCCGCTTGTATTTCGTGGCGAATACTTCGACCCTCTCGTCAACATTCAAGAAACTTCCTTCAAACGTTTGATCCCCCTTTGTCCAAATCGGCTCCCAATCCGACAACTGGTTCGAAATCCTCCGCCAATCAGGCATCTGCGTAAGAACGCTGATTTCCTCATTGTTCGAGGAGTGACCACGATTCATGAAATAACCGTGTAGGATCGGCCCAATCGAAAACGCGAGCACGACCATCCCTACCCCTGTAATCCGACGAGCCGAGCCATTGTTCGAACAGGGCGCGGCCTCCTCGGCTTGAGACACGATCGCACGACCTTGCAGCCATTTTTCACCTAAAGTAAGGAACAGGAAAAAAAAGACTGAAAAGAGTATCCAACCAATAAAACCGTGATCCCTGACATACTCATTTTCCATACCAAAGTGATAACCGAGAGCGACGACGACAACGATGCGAAGCACATTCGAAAGAAATGCCAAAAGTGATGCCAGCAATACATAAATCAGCGCAGCCCGGGTCGGCACCATGATCATCTGAATATGTATCAGTGCCAGGGTGATGCCAATCATTTGGAACTTCAGGCCACTGCAAGCATCCGCCACCTCAAAAGTACCATTGGGGATGATCAGCAAAAAACCCTCACGGGTCGACGTTATACCGATCAGATCAAGCAGATATGCGGAAAGCTGGGCTGAGCCGGTCTGCAGGTAGGGCACTATCAAATGCCAGACCGGCACCACTGTCAATAACAGCAGAATCGGCATCAGATACTTGCTACCGGCACGCAACCCCAACATGCTGATCACCGCCAATGCGGCAATCAGGATAAGCATCGCTTGCTGTCCGGCCTCCACGAAGACCAATCCCAGTATCATCCATAACAGGGAGAGCGGGATCAGCAGAACCATCGCCAAACGATTGAAACGAAGGTTGATTTGGCGACCGTTCCTCGTCCAGGTACGATAAAGAAGATAGAGAGAGGTCAGCAGAAGCAGCGGTGCGTGAGTTTGATCGTATCCCTCTTCTGAATAGACATTATAAAAACTCACCACCGTGGAGTAGTGGAAGAGCAGCAGGATGGTAAATACGGCCAGCAGCAGCCAGCCATCCACTCGTCTGTCGGTAGTTATTATCGATTCACTTGAGTCCATACTTGTTCACTAGGTCGTAGAGTGTAGGCCGGCTGACTCCCAGCAGCTCGGCAGCCCGTGAAACGTTGCCGCCGACATAATTCATCGCCCTCAGCACCGCAGATGCCTCTGCCTTCTCCCGCACTTCCCGCAGATTCAACGGCATGCTGTTTGTGTTGTCACCACCTAGCTGCAGTACATCCAGGGTAATCACCGGTCCATCCGACATGATCACTGCCCGCTTAATACGGTTTTCCAACTCGCGCACATTACCCGGCCAGGCATACTCTTCAATGGCCTGCAGGGCTTCATTGGTGAAACCGGTAAGGCGCGAAGTGCCAAGTTCGCTAAACTTCTTCAGAAATGACCAGGCCAACAGCACCGAGTCGCCGACCCGCTCCCGCAAGGCGGGTATCTGGATGCTGATCTCGCTGATGCGGTAGAAGAGGTCCTCGCGGAACTCGCCCTGCTTGATCTTCTCCTCAAGATCCTGATTGGTGGCGCAGATCACCCGCACGTCCACCGGTATCTCCTCCCGACCACCGATGCGCTCGATCACCCGCTCTTGCAGAAATCGAAGCAGCTTGGCCTGAAGGCCCATCGGCATATCGCCGATTTCATCCAGAAACAGGGTGCCGCCGTTGGCTGTTTCGATTTTACCTACGGTGCGTTTGGATGCCCCGGTAAAGGCTCCCTTCTCGTAACCGTAGAGTTCGCTCTCTAATAGATTCTCAGGAATCGAAGCACAGTTAATGGCAATGAAACGCTGCTGGCTACGATCGCTCAAGCCATGTATTGCCCGCGCCAGAACCTCCTTGCCGGTGCCGCTCTCGCCCAAAAGCAGCGCGGTGATATCGGTGGGACTGATCTTCTCGATAACCCGGCAGACCTCAAGCATCTCAGGGCTGTTGGCAATTACGCCGGTGAGCGGCGTGTTGTCCTGCGTTGCCGCCAATGCCATGTTTTCCTGCTCCAGGGCATGGACATGAAATGCCCGCTCGATGATGATTTTGAGCACCTCGGGATCAATCGGTTTCTGGTAGAAATCATAGGCACCGAGTTCGATCGCTTTTAGCGCGTTGGCCCGCTCGTCATTACCGGTCACAACGATCACTTTGGTCTGGGGCTGCAGCGAAAGAATCTCTTTCAGCGCGGCGAAACCCTCCGTCTCATTGGTCGGATCGGGCGGCAACCCGAGGTCCAGTGTCACGACTGGCGCATTGGTTCTGCGCAGCAAGTTGATCGCACTGTTTCTATCCTCCGCCACATGCACTTCATAACCATCGAAACTCCATTTCAACTGGCTCTGCAGCCCCGGATCATCTTCAACCACAATCAGTGGTTTTAATTGGTTATTCTCTTTCGTCACTAGACGACCTCTGTCTGCTTCATGGTTTGATTGTCCTGTTCTTGGTTATTGCTTTCCAAGGGGACCGTGATAATAAATTTGGTACCCACACCAAGCTTGCTTTCGACGCTGAGATTTCCCTTGAGCGAGCGGATATATTCGCGAGTCTCGTACACTCCAATGCCCATACCCGCGTTGCCTTTGGTTGTTTCGAAGGGGCGAAAAAGCTTTTTATTGATGAATTCCTCATCCATGCCGGCGCCAGTATCCTCAATCTCAATGATGGCTGAACCCTCTCGCTCGCTGACATGCACATCGATCCGCCCCTCGTTCGGGGTGGCCTCTTGTGCGTTTTTTATCAAATGCACCATGACGGCGGTAAAACGATCCTTGTCAGCGATCAACTTCAGGAAGTTGGATTCGATCTTTAATTGTGGTTTAGGCAGGTCGTGATAGAGTTCGTTCACTGCCTGTGCAACTGCCTCCTCGACGTAGAACTGCTTGGTGTCACCCTGCTCGAAACGCCCCTTTCTGAGCTGTGCCAGTAATTTACCCATTTTGCTGACGGCGTTACCGATGGTCTTGACGGCATCGTCCATAAACTCCGGATTATGCTTGTGCCGCTCGGCATTCTTTACCACCAATTCCAACTGGGCGATAAGGTTTTTCAAGTCATGCACCACAAATGCCGAAAGTCGATTGAAGGCCTCGAACTGGTTTGCTTCCAGCAGTGCCCGCGTGGTGCGAATCAGGGAGATATAGCTTCCTGCCTGTCTCGCCGCCGTTTTCAGAAGATCCCGATCCTCCCAGTTGATGCTCCTCGGTGAGCGAGGTTTGATCAGCAAAATAAAACCCAACAGTTCGTTGTGAAAGCTGATCGGCACCAACAACCATCGCTGCTTGTGCGAAAGAATCTCCTCTGGAACACTAAGATCGTCATACAGACCCGGTGAGATGGTGTACTCGTTCAGATCGATAATCCAATCCTTCTCCTTTAGGAAACGAATCAATGAACTGCCTTCGTTCAAAGTGTCCTTGGTCATCTCAGACTGCCATTGGGCCACCTGGCGATAACCCGCGGACTCGTCCCGCAACCAGAGGACACCCCCACCGGAGTCCACAATATCGGCAATGGCTTTGACCACCCGCTGACGGATCTGATCGTCAAGCTCACCCTCAGAAAGCGTATGAATAAACCTCAGCCACTCATCCCGATAGTCGTACTTGTAGTTGAAAAAGTGCTTACTGACAAAAACCCGCAAACGTGCTCTCAGATGCACTGACGCCAGCAGTGCGATCAGCGTGGTCAAGGCTGAAAAGAGGAAGATTACCTGCAGCGCCTTGCCCCAGGAGCCGCCGTATAACTTTATGTAGTAACCCACTGCCGACATCAGTAGCAGGTAGGCGGCGGTGGAGAATAGTACGGTAGCGTGAAAAATGACCCTCCTGGATACGAACACCCGTACTGACCAGCTAGGATTTCGCGCGGCGGCGATCGCCACCATGGGCACTGCAAAGGCGCTGACAAATCCACGCGCCAGCCAGAAATCCCGATCGATGCCCTTGTAGAGCAAACCATCCGCGTAGAGAAAGAAATCGTAGGAGAAGAGTAAGCCGATACCGAAATAGAGATATTTCACTGCCCAGCGCTTCTCCGGGCGGGTGTTTCTGAACAACTGCTCGATCAGCGTCAGCCCGGCAATGGCCAAACCGAGATGACCCACCAGCATTAGGCTCGACACCCCGTTCCATTGGGCAAATGTGGGCTGGGCAAGGGCCACCATCTCGAACACCACCAACGTCACCACTACGAACAGAATGGTGGCCGGGGCATAAATCAGAAAGCCCTCATCCTGGCCCCCGGCTTTGCGCAGTGTTTGTAACAATTTGTTGAGGAAGGCCAGCCAGACCAGGTTCTTGCCTATCTCGAAGATTTGATACAGCGCCACTGTCGACAGTGTGTATTTCAGCTCCAGGGCGGCACCAGTGAGAGCCCAGCAACCAGAGACCACCGTCGCAACCAGCAGGTAGGTACCCTCAACCCTCCCCCTCCAGGTCGTCAGCAGCAGCAGGCTCAGTAGCAGAAAGAGCGTTGCGGCGAAGCCGTATCCAATGATGCCGATATACAAGTGGGTTAACCTCTGAGCCTGTGACCCTAACTACTGGGCCGGATACGAAAAGTAGATCGTCAAAAGCCGGCGCTTCTTTAACCGCAAGCGCGTCCGAGACCTCAGTCTCAACTTGGATGAAAAGGGTTTAGTGATTGATTATCAGTGAGTTAATCTTGTCAGCAGCTATATAACGTCGGTTTTCGATCTGTATACTATAGGTATTGGTGCCAGGATTCATCAATTTCGAGACGTCTGGTCTCAGACAGCTTTTGCACAGATAATAGACCGACTTCAAAACCGCTAACACGGACTTACGCAACCTCAGGTTTCACTATGCAACTCAACATGCCCGATCAAGCTTTCCTCGCGAAAAAACAACCGATGCAAAAGCAACGTTCAAATATATTCTCGAATAATATCAGTGGCTTCACCTTGATTGAAGTCATGGTGGTCGTGGTCATCCTGAGTATCCTCGCCGCCATGGTGGTGCCAAGGATCATGGATAATCCGGAAAAGGCCCGAGTCACCAAGGCGAAGGCCGACATCAGAGCCCTGGAGACGGCCTTGAACCTCTACCGTCTCGACAACATGATCTATCCCACCACCGATCAGGGGCTGGAAGCGCTGGTCAGCGCACCCAATTCCGCACCTGAGCCGAAAAACTGGAAACAGGGCGGCTACCTCGATCGCGTGCCGACCGACCCCTGGGGCAACCCCTATCTCTACCTCAGTCCCGGCTCTCACGGCGCCATCGACATCTACAGCGGCGGGCTTGATGCCCAGTCGACGGATGACGACATCGGCAACTGGAACCTGGAATAACCGGACAGGGTTATGGCACCACCGACCAGCACGAGGTGTGTATCCGGCGGTTTCACCCTCATCGAAGTCATGGTGGTGGTGGTCCTCATCGGCATCCTGATGAACTTTGCCGTCCTCTCGATGCGCAGCCACTCCCCCGCGGACCAGCTCAATGAAGAGTCCCGGCGCCTGAAAAGCCTGATCCAAATAGCGAGCGAAGAGGCCCTATTGCGTTCCAGTTTCATCGGCGTCGACATCACCGAGACAGGTTACGCCTTCCTGCGACTCGAAGAGGAGTTATGGCAACCGATCGACGACACCCTGTTCCGCAGCCGCGAACTGCCGGAGGAGGTCCGGATCAAAATCACGACCGCCCAGCCATCGGGCGACGATGAGGAGAAGCGAACCCCGGAGATCATCCTCCTGAACAGCGGCGAAATCACCCCCTTCGATCTCAAGATCAGCTCCATTCACATTGACGACTATTTCCGACTCAGTGGCGACGAGACCGGTGAGCTAACCCTCGACCGGGTCTCCCCTTATTAATTCAGTCATGCCACTGCGACACTCCGACCAGCGCGGCTTCACCCTCCTGGAGATCCTGGTGGCTCTCGCCATTCTCTCCATCGCGCTGTCGGCAATCATCAAAATGGCCAGCAACCAGAGCCTCAATACAGCTCATTTGCGCGACAAGACCCTGGCCCATTGGGTGGCCATGAACAAAATCGCCGAGCTGCAACTCACCGCCGAGTGGCCCGCCAAGGGCAAAAAGCAAGGTAGCGAGGAGATGGGCATGCATGAGTGGCACTGGGTCAGAACCGTCACGGAGACCCCCGATGATAGGGTTCGACAGGTCGAAATCGCGGTCTTTCGGGACAAGCAGGACGAGCATTCCATCACCCGTCTCACCAGTTTTCTGTCGCAACCGCTTTGATGCCCATGCCCACGTTCTCACTGCCAACCCGCAACCGTGGCTTCACCCTGTTGGAACTGCTGATCGCCATCACCATCTTCTCGATCATCGCCACCTTCGTCTACGCCGGACTCGATATCATCCTCGACACCAAACAGCAGACAGAGCAACATCTTGAACGGCTGGCAAAGCTGCAACTGGGACTGCATCTGATGCAGCAGGACATCGAGCAAGCCGTAGAGCGTCCGGTTCGTGACGCCTACGGAGACACCCAGCCGGCACTGCGTAGCGACGGTCTATCCGGCTTGCTGCTTGAGCTGACGCGGGGTGGCTATGCCAATCCCATGAAAGTGACCCGCAGCCAGCTACAACGGGTCGGATATCAATTGGAGGAGAAGACCCTCTACCGGCTCAGCTGGCCGGTGCTCGACCGGGCCCAGGATACGGAGCCGCGCCGTATGAAGCTGTTCGACGGGATCGAGAATCTGACCCTGAATTTCTTCGATCAGGCAAATGAGCGAAAAACCAACTGGCCGCCGACGACTCAGGGCATCAGCAACGCAGCACCCGCCGCCCTGCCCAAGGGTGTCGAGGTCGTGATCGAAACCGAAACCATGGGAACGCTGCGCAGGGTCTTCCGTGCACCGGAATCCCTTCCCGTGAAGGCCACCACACCATGAACAGCTCCAGCGCTTCAAGCATTGGCCGCTCCCGTCAACGGGGTATCGCTTTGATCACTGCGGTGACGATTGTCGCTATTGCTGCCGTAGCCGCGGTCGCCATGGCGCATACGCTACAACTCAGTATCCGCCGCACCAGCAACATCTTCACCAGCGATCAGGGCATCCTCTTCACCCTGGGCAGTGAGGCCTGGTCCCGGGGCATGCTGATTCGGGATCTGCAGGACAGCGAGCAGAAGAAGTACGACAGCCTGGACGAAGACTGGGCCAAGGAGCTTCCGCCCACACCGGTGGAAGGCGGCGAAGTGCAGGCCTTGACGACCGACTTGCAGGCCCGTTTCAATCTCAACAATCTCTACCTGAAGCGGGAGCCCTCGCAGGAGGAAAAGGACAAGGTCAGCTTGGAACTGGCTATTTTTCAGCGCCTGCTGGCTGTCCTCGAACTGGATGAGTCGATCGCCCAAGCTACCGCGGACTGGCTTGATGAAAATATCGACCCGAACTTCCCGGACGGCGCCGAGGACAATGCCTATCTATCCGAGGATCAACCCTACCGTACCGGCAACGGTCGTATGGGTAGCGCCTCGGAACTGCGCCTGGTCCGTGGAGTCACTGCGGAAATCTATGAAAAGCTCATCCCCTACGTCACGGCACTCCCCGAAACCACACCGATCAATATCAACACCGCCGATCCGGTGGTGATCCGCTCACTGGTCCAAGACCTCGACGAAGCGGGCGCCGAACAGCTGGCAGATGGCCGGGAAGAGAACCCGTTCAAAGAGACGAACAGTTTTCTGGAGGCATTGAAAGGCCTTTTGGATGAAAATAAAGTAAAATCTGAGAAGATTGAGCCATTCATTTCAGTAACAAGCCGCTTTTATCAATTGGAGACCGTCGTCAGAATGGAAAATGACAGCCAGAGGTTACGCAGTCTGCTCTATAAGGGGGACAAGGCCGTCGTTACTCTCAGAAGAACCTTTGGAGTGCTTTGATGGCGGAGACCCTGATCATCCACTGCCATGATTTAGCCGGCAGACAGGTCAGTTGGCGCCTCAAGGGCGGACTGCAGACCCTCACGGGCACCGGCACCCTGGCGGATGCCGCGAATCTGACCAAGGGCCGCCGCGTACTGGTGCTGATTCCTGCCAGTGAGGCGCTGATCACTCAGGTCGCCATCCCGACCAAAAACCGACAGCGGCTGCTGCAAGCCATCCCCTTCGCCCTGGAGACTGAACTGACCCAAGACGTGGAGCAACTCCACTTTGCCGTCGGCCCCACCCTGGACGATACCACTCCCGTCATCGTGATCTCCCGTATCCGGGTGGAAAAGTGGCTCTCATCCCTCGAATCCCATGGCATCGAGCCGCTGGGACTCTACCTGGATCTGCTCTGCCTGCCACTCACTCCGGATAGCTGGAGCCTACTGCTCGAGCAGAATCTCCTGCTAGTTCACAGCGGCCCACTCCAGGGCTTTTGTGCCGACCAGGTGAACGCAGGCGAGATGCTCCACCTCGCCTTGCAGCAGGCCGGCGACTCGGCCCCGAAGAAGCTGATAAGTTATCAGTTCGAGGATCAAAGTCTCGCCTTGCCCGGCGATATCGAAGCAGAGACCGTGACGCTCGAATCCCAGGAATCCCTGATCGCACTGCTGGCGGATGAGTTGAATGAAAAGCAGCAGATCAATTTGCTCCAGGGTGACTACAAGCGAGTCGACAAGTTCACCCTGCAGTGGAAACGCTGGCTACCCGCAGCGGTGCTGACAGGCATCGCCCTGCTACTCTCCCTGACCCTCAACATATTCGACTACTACCACTATCGAGAGAAAAGCCGGCAGTTGGATCAGCAGATCCAGCAGGTCTTCAAACAGGCCTTTCCGGAAATCAAACGCATCGTCGATCCCAAGGTGCAGATGGAACAGAAACTCAAAGCCATGCAGGGTGGAAAGCTAGGGGGAGCCGCGCAGTTCGCTGCACTATTTACACCCGCCGCCGCTGTCATCAAGAGCAGCCCCGACACCCAACTCGAAAACATCAGCTTCCGCGATGGTCAACTCGATCTACAGCTCACTATCAAGGAACTGCAGGCCCTGGAAAAACTGAAACAAGCCATTGAAGCGAAAAGCCTCAAGGTGGAGATCCGTACCGCCAATGCCTCCGGCAGTCAGGTTACTTCGCATCTACGCATCAGTGAGGTGCACAAATGAAAGCCTGGTGGCTGAGCAAAAACCCTCGCGAGCAGATGGCCCTGGTAGCCGCCACTGCTGCGCTGCTGCTATTCCTGCTCTACCTGCTCGCCTGGCAGCCCTTTGTGGAGTCGGTGGAACAGAAGCGGCTACAGGTTAAAAGTCAGCAGGTGACCCTGGACTGGATGAAGCAGAATCTGGGCGAGATCCAGCGCCTGCGCAGCCAACGCCGAACGGCTGGGACCTCCCATACCAACGAAGCCCTGCTGACCCTGGTGGATAGGACCGCCAAACAGAGCCAGCTCCGCCAGCAGATCCAGCGCATCAAACCGCAAGGGGATGACACGGTGCAACTGTGGGTGGAACAGGCGGCATTCGACACCCTGGTTAAATGGCTTGGGGGACTGAGTCAGCAATACGGCATCCAGATCGAATCCCTCAACATCGATCGCCAGGAGTTACCCGGCATTGTGAATGCCCGTCTTGTGCTGCAGCGCGCGGGAGGTGCCTGATGCGTTGGCCCGCCGCAGTCGCACTGGGTGTCGCCAGTTACCTCTTTTTCCTGCTCTACAGCCTGCCGGCCCAACAGGTCATCGGCTGGGTTACGGGCGGAAATAACGCGCTGACAGTAACTCTGGAAGGCGCGGAGGGCACTGTCTGGTCGGGTGAGGCCGAGCGCGTCAGCTATCAGCACAGGCCGTTGGGGCAGCTCAAATGGCGTTTTAAACCTTCCCGGCTGCTGCTTGGCAAGATCGCCTATGAGATCGAGCTCGAGGAGACCGGACAATCGCTGCAGGGCATACTCCTCACCGGCTGGGGCGATACCTACCGACTGGAGCAGATCGATGCCCTATTGCTGGCCAGACAGCTACCCGAATGGCTGCAGCAGGGGCAGATCCGAATCGACGGCAAGGTTCGCATGCAAGAGCTTGACCTCACCCTCAGCAACGGTCAGCTGACCGCCGCCGAGGGTACTGTGCAGTGGCTGGAAGGCACTCTGCAAAGCCCGATGAATCTTGTCATCGGCGATCTGCAGGCCGATCTGTCAACAGACGATGCCAGTGGTGAGATCAAGGCGCAGATTCGCGATCTCAAGGGAGCGATCGGAGTACAGGCGGAAGCACGTCTCAAACCGGATGGAAACTTCCAACTCGAAGGCAAACTCAAACCAGGCGACAAGGCGGATCCCGGCCTGACCGGAGCGCTACAGGCGATCGGCAGACGGCAACCGGACGGCAGCATTGAGTTAAAATATGCCGGCAAAATTTGAATCGTGGCACAGATAAACCGTATGGCGGAGGCCTCTATGTTCAAACCCATAGGACACATGCCGATCATCTGCTATCATATAAAGGATTAGTTTTTCGCTATAACTACATGATGATTAAAGAATTTCACGCGAACCCACACAAACAGAGCCTGCGCCTGAAATCAAGGCTGGGTAATACCGGCCAACTGAAGTGCGGAGTATGGACCGAATCATGAGCTTTACCATGGAAAATGCAGCTGTATACCGACCTCTGCGAACGAGCTTCTGGAGACGCCTCGCAAGCCTGCTCGCCACCCTGCTGCTGTTTGCCGTTGCCTCGCTTCCGGTGGCGCAGGCCGAACAGATTACGCTGAATCTCAACAATGCCGACATCGAGGCACTGATCAAGACCGTCTCTGAACATACCGGTAAGAACTTCGTCATCGACCCCCGGGTCAAAGGCAAGGTCACGGTGATCTCCGCACACCCGATGGATCGGGATGAGTTCTATCAGGTCTTTCTCTCGATCCTGGAAGTACACGGGTTCTCGACCATCCCCAGCGGGAATCTGATCAAGATCGTACCCGATGTGAAGGCCAAGCAGTCGGGTATTCCCACCGTCAGCGGACTGAATCAACTGCCCGGCGATCAGGTGGTGACCCGCATCATTCAGGTTAAGAACGTCACCGCCACTCAGCTGGTACCGATTCTACGCCCCCTGATCCCCCAGGAGGGCCACCTGGCCGCCTACCCCAACACCAATGTCCTGATCATCTCAGACCGGCGCCAGAACGTGGACCGGCTGTTGAAGATCATCGAGCGGATCGATCAGGTGAGTGACAGTTCCATCGAGGTGGTGACCCTGCAACATGCCTCGGCGGCCGAAGTGGTGCGCATCCTCAACGGCCTGCAGGATCCCGCAACCAAAGGCGCCAGCGCCAACACCGTCAAGTTGGTGGCCGATGAACGTACCAACAGTGTGTTGATCAGCGGTGATCCCACCTCGCGACTGCGCTCGAAAGTGCTGATCCAGCACCTGGACACCCCCTTCGACAACGCCGGCAATGCCCAGGTCATCTACCTTAAATACGCCAACGCCAAGGACCTGGTCAGCGTCCTCACCGGCGTCAGCGAGAGCATGGACAAGAGCAAACAGGCGGGCGGTAAAGGGGCCGGCAAGCCCGACATCCCGATCAACATCCAGGCCGATGAAGCATCCAATGCGCTCATCATCACCGCTCCGCCGGATCAGTACCGATCCCTTGAAGCGATCATCCGCAAGCTCGACATCCGCCGCGCTCAGGTGCTGGTGGAGGCGATCATCGCCGAGGTCTCCTACGACAAGGTCAAGAAACTGGGAGTACAGTGGATCGTGGACGGCACCCCGGACGGCAGCGGCCCGGTGGGAGTGATCAACCTGGGCTCGCCCTCGATCACCAGCATCGCCAGCGCCATCAAAACCAGCAGCGCCGTCTCCCTGGGATCCGGCACCCTGATCGGTGGCGGCAAGTTCGACAGCTCATCGGTCAATTTCGCTGCCCTGATACAGGCCCTGGAGAGTGATACCAGTTCCAACATCCTCTCCACACCCAGTCTGATGACCCTGGACAATCAGGAGGCTGAAATCGTCATTGGACAGAACGTCCCCTTCGTCACCGGCTCCTACACCTCCACCGGCGGTACCAGCAGCTCCGTGAACCCCTTCCAGACGGTGCAGCGCGAAGACGTGGGCTTGAGCCTCAAGGTCAAGCCACAGATCAACGAGGGCAACGCGATCAAACTGGAGATTGAGCAGGAGGTCTCCAGCATCGACGATAGCGCCACCGCCAGCGATATCGTAACCAAGAAACGCACCATCAAAACCGTGGTGATGGTGGAGGACGGCAACACCATCGTGCTCGGTGGCCTGATCGACGAAAACCTTCGGCAAACCGAGGAGAAAGTCCCCATCCTGGGAAGTATTCCCCTGTTGGGTACCCTCTTCCGTGCCAACAGCACCACCAAAGAGAAGCAAAGCCTGATGGTCTTCCTGCGGCCGGTTATCTTGCGCGACGCGGCTACCAGCACCCAGATTGCCAGTTCCAAATACAACTTTTTCCGCGCCCAGCAGATCGACATGAAGCAGCAGGGGATCAACCTGATGCCCGATGACGTAACCCCCATTCTGCCGCCGCGTTTCAACGAGCTGCCACCACCCTTCGACGGTCCGCCACCGGTGGATACGCCCTAGTGGTGACCAGCCGATTGTTGGACACAGATCAAGGTTCAGGCCGAACATGAGCGACAGTCCCGAGACACAGCACTCCGAGCCGGAAGAACTCACCGCTCCCGAGCAGTTGCCCTACGCCTTTGCCCGTCGTCATGGGCTGGTGGTGGTGAACGACGACGAGGGCAATACTCAGATACTGCACAAACCGGGCGTTCCCCTGAGCATATTCAGCGAGGTACGCCGTTTGCTCGGTCGCTCCATGCCCTTCCAGCAGGTCGATCAGGAGTCCCTCGAACGGCAGCTATCACAAATCTTCGAAGCCGGTTCCAAGCACTCGTCCCAGATCATGGAGACCATGGGCGACGACATCGACCTGGATCATGCGGCACGTGCCCTGAACCAACCCGAAGACCTGCTTGAGAGCGACGATGACGCCCCGATCATCCGCCTCATCAACGCCCTCTTCACCGAGGCGATCAAGGAGCAGGCATCGGATATCCATATCGAGCCTTATGAGAACCGGCTGGTGGTACGGTTTCGCGTCGACGGCGTATTGCGCGAGGTACTGACACCACCACGTACCGTGGCCCCTTTTCTGGTCTCCCGTATCAAGGTCATGGCCCAGCTCGATATCGCCGAAAAGCGCATCCCACAGGACGGCCGCATCTCCCTCAAGGTGGGCAACCGGCCGGTCGATGTCCGTGTCTCGACCCTCCCCTCCAGTTACGGCGAGCGTGTGGTGCTGCGACTGCTCGACAAGCAGGCCGGGCGGCTCGATCTGGAACAGCTCGGCATGTCGCAGAAAATGCGCGAACAGATCGATCCCGGCATCATCAAACGCCCTCATGGCATCTTTCTGGTCACCGGTCCCACCGGCTCGGGTAAGACCACCACCCTCTATGCGGCACTGAGCCGTCTCAATACCCAGAGCCGCAATATCGTCACGGTCGAGGATCCCATCGAGTACTATCTCGATGGCATCGGTCAGACTCAGGTCAATAACAAGGTCGACCTGACCTTCGCGCGGGGTTTACGCGCCATCCTGCGCCAGGACCCTGACGTGGTGATGGTGGGTGAGATCCGCGATCTGGAGACCGCACAGATCGCAGTTCAGGCGAGTCTTACCGGCCATCTGGTGATGTCGAGCCTGCACACCAATACCGCCATCGGCAGCATCACACGTCTGCGTGACATGGGGGTGGAGCCGTTCCTGCTCTCTTCCAGTCTGATCGGCGTCCTCGCCCAACGGCTGGTACGCACACTCTGTCCCCACTGCAAGACCGCCACACCGGCCAGCGAACGCGAGCTGACGCTGCTGAATATGCCTGCCGACAGCGAACTGACGCTCTACTCTCCGGTCGGTTGTGACAAGTGCCATGGCCACGGCTTCATGGGGCGTACCGGCATCTATGAACTGATCTCCATCGATGAAACCCTGCGCAACCTGATTCATCAGGGTGCCGGCGAGAGCGAAATGCTGACCCATGCCCGCGGCTACAGTGAGAGTATCCGCCAGGACGGTATGCAGCGGGTCATCGAAGGCGTGACCACCATCGATGAGATCATTCGCGTGACCCAGGAGGGGTGAAGCCAGAAAGCGCGGTTACCCCCCGTTATGGCGCTAACTAACTGTTATGAAATCAATCAATATCAATCTGTGTCTCCACCCAATAAGAGAGTCTCACAATAAGGCGAATTGCAGGTTTGCGACAGCGCATGGAGGCGTTGCTGTCCCTTGGAACAGACTGGCTATACCGTGTCATTGCGCTTCGCACTGCTCCACTGCTAGCGCGCCCTTCACCCTCTCCAATAACACTTTTTAGGTTCAGCCGATTGGACGCCTTCGAATATCTCGCGCTCGATGCCACCGGCAAGGAGAAGCATGGTGTCCTGGAGGGAGACAGCCCTCGCCAGGTGCGACAACAGTTGCGGGAGTCCGGCCTGACGCCACTGTCCATCAACTCGGCCAGCGGTAAATCGAGCGAACGTAAGCGAAACCTGTTTCAGAAACGCATCAATGCCATGGAGTTGGCGTTGATCACCCGACAAATGGCCACCTTGCTCCACTCAGGCCTGCCACTGGAGCATGTCCTGCAAACCACCGCGCATCAGACCGACAAACGGCATGTGGAGCGCACCCTACTGGCCGTACGCGCCAAGGTACTGGAAGGACGGAGCCTGGCGGATGGCCTGAGCGAATTCCCAAAGACTTTTCCCGAACTCTATATCCGCACTGTCGATTCCGGAGAGGAGTCGGGCCACCTTGATGTGGTGCTGGAGCGCCTCGCCGACTACACGGAGCAGCGCCAACAGCTGCGGCAAAAGACCATCTTTGCCCTCTTCTATCCCACGCTGCTAACCATTGTTTCACTACTTATCGTCATCGGATTGCTGACCTATATCGTGCCGGAGGTCACCCGGGTCTTCGAGGACATGTCGGCGGAACTACCCTGGATTACCCGTGCCCTGATGGCCACCAGCGATACCTTTCGCGCCTATGGTGTACCCATCTTTTTGGGTTTGGTCCTGCTGGTACTGTTTCTCAGATATCTGCTGACGAAACCCGGTCCCAAGTTCGCCTGGCACCGTCTGATGCTGCGACTGCCCTTGATCGGCCGACTGGTACGTACGTCAAACGCGGCTCGCTTTTCGCGCACCATGAGCATCATGGCAGCCAGCAGCGTGCCGATCCTGGACGCCATGCGCATTGCCTCCCAGGTCCTGACCAATCTGCCCATGCGACAGGCCGTGGAGGAAGCGGCCTCCAAGGTACGTGAGGGCACCAGCCTCTATCGTGCCCTGGAAAAGACCGGTTATTTTCCGCCCATGACCCTGAGCCTGCTGGCCAGTGGTGAAGCCAGCGGCAATCTGGAAGGAATGCTGGAGCGATCCGCCGATATCCAGGAACGGGAGATAGAAACCCTGGTCTCCACCATCAACGGGCTGTTTGAGCCGATTCTCATTCTGGTTATGGGGGGTATTGTGTTGGTCATCGTTTTGGCCATACTGCTACCCATCTTCGATCTCAATCAATTGATAGGCTGAATCTCATGCCGAGCAAGAACAAGCAAATCCGATCTCTGTTTCCACTGGCAGCCATACTGTTGCTACTGTTTTTGGCAGGATGCTCCACCACTCCCGATGAGGATCGGTTGCAGGACCCCAAGTTCGTTATGGAAGAAGCCCACAGGGCCTATGCCGCTCAACAATACGACAAGGTGTTCCATCTGGTCTTTCCGCTGGCCGCTTCCGGCAACGATCAAGCCCAATACACTCTTGGATACCTCTACTTCAACGGTCTTGGCGTTACGAAAAGTGAAACCCAGGCCATGAACTGGATTCAACGGGCCGCCGCAAATGGCAACAAAAAGGCCCTGCAGGCATTGAAATAGCAGCCATCAGCGAATCGAGCTGCAGCTATCGAGCGCACTACCAGTGCCAATACTGAACAGGTATTCGTTCAAAGAGGAGACCGTTCAGGCCACGGCTTTTCTAAAGCTGAAAAGCGACTTCAGCAACATCCAGATGAAGCTGAGATTGGTAAACAGGTAACGCTTCCAGAGCCTGCCCGGCTCCTGTTTAACGCGATAGAGCCACTCAAGACCCAGCTTCTGCCAACTCTCGGGCGCCCGCTCGACCTTACCGGCGTAGACATCGAAAGAGCCACCCACGCCATGGCAGACAGGCACCTCCATATGTGCCATCCATTTGGCGAGAAACCGCTCCTTTTTCGGTGATGTCATGGCCACCAGCAGGATATCCGCCTTGGACGCCTTTACCTGACCGGCAATCTCCCCTGCTTCATCCTCGGTAAAATACCCATGATGGCGTCCAGCCAAGGTCAGTCCGGGATAGTCATTGGCCAGGTTTTCCGCAACCGTCTTCGAAATCTCCTCGGTAGCACCCAGACAGTAGACTCGATAACCTCGCTCGTTGCCCCTTTCAAACATGCCGAACATGAGATCGATGCCCGCAACCCGCTCTGACAATGGGGTTCCCAGCAGCTTACTGGCCCAGACTACGGCGGCACCGTCGGCCAGGATGATGTCAGAGGAGAGAACAGCCTCGCTAAGCTCTGGATCCTTGTCCATGTTCACTACTTTTGCCGCATTGACCACACCAATTTGTAGTGACTTGCGCTCTTTAATCACATCGTCCACCAAATCGAGCGCCTGCACCATGGTCATGTCCGCAACGGGTATGCCGAACAGATTCACTGTCTCATAATCCACCATGTTCCTCTCCGGGTCGCTAGGGCCTGTTAACACAAATCCAATAGGCTCTGCCGGGGCTATGTTTTCGCCCAGCAAGGCAGAATAAGCAAGGTGTAGTCACCCGCTATTGCGAAGCTTTTTTTAACGCAGAAACGGAGCATTTCAGCCGCCACACACCAATTCATGAATTGATCAGCGGTTCTAGACAGCTCCACTGCCTCTCAACACGACGGGAACCGTCTTGAACAGAATCTTGAGGTCCATCCAGAGGTTCCACTCATCGATATACTTCAAATCGAGTTCCAACCACCGCTCAAATGAGAGATTGCTACGCCCGGAGATTTGCCAGATACATGTCAGCCCTGGCTTGACACTGAAGCGCTTACGCTGAATGCCTTTATCGAAAAGCTCCACATCCCGCTTGGACATGGGACGGGGTCCGACCAGGCTCATATGCCCCCGGATAACATTGAGCAGTTGAGGCAGTTCGTCCAGACTGGTCTTCCTGATGAAACGACCGACCCGTGTGATGCGTGGATCATGGGCAATCTTGAAATTGGGCCCTTCCGCCTCGTTGAGATGCTCGATCTCTTTCATCTTGGCTTCCGCATCCACCACCATGGAACGAAATTTCAACATCGGGAACAGACGCTTACGTAACCCGACACGCTCTTGGACAAAAAAGATCGGCCCTCCATCATCAAGTTTGATGGCCAGGGCGATCAGGCCCATGACAGGTAAGATGAGGGGCATTGAAGCTAATACAAAGGTCAAATCCATCAACCTTTTTGCCAGAAGCATCTTTTCATTCTGTGCCACAGGATCGAAAGTGAGCAACGGTATGCCATCCATTTCGACCATCTGCATCCGTGCTACCTGCAGATCGAACACGTCCGCCATGAATCGGAATCTGACACCCTGCTCCTCGCAGGCATTGACGATCTGCTCCATGTAGCTGAGGCTGTCTCTAGGCACCGCAAGAATCACCTCGTCAACGACTTGGCTGGTCAGCACATTTTCGATTTCGTGTACCGCGCCCAGTACTTTCTCATTCAATACAGAACCACCGACCTGCTCGGCATCGGTATCCAGATAACCCAGGATATGGATGCCCCATTCGTTATGGCGATTGAGCATCTCTGTTAGGTGCTGTGCCCGCCGTCCAGTACCGATGATGAGCACTTTCAGATAGTTCTCACCCTTTTGGACTGACCTTCTGAAGTACCACCATATCAGGCCGCCCCGCACCGAAATCATAACGACAATGCTGAGCACGGTGTACTCGATCAGCAAGGAACGACTGACAAAAGTCACCTTCAGGAAGAATAATATAGCGACAAGAAGAGCAAGGCTGATTGCGAATGCCTTGCTCACGATATAGGCATATTTAACCAGGGAGACAACGCGAAGCCCCCGGTAGGCGCCAAATTTACTGAGAAAAAAGCCGAGCGGAACACCGATAATCAGCAACAATGCAACATAGGCAGCCAGACTTTGCCCCAGATCATGCCCCAGGTACTCTCGTACCCGATAAAGCAGGATCATGGTCAGAAGCGTCAAGAGAATATCGAGCAAAAACAACAGCCTGCTGATTTCACGCGATTTCTCGTCAAACAAATATCCTGAACTCATGGACTTACTTAAACACCATTCCGTTTTAATGTTTTATGTGCATATTCAAAATCAATTCAGCGGCAGCCATAGGTGGAACTTGACCCCATCAAATCACTTTGGAAAAACTGCCTTTGGCCGCTTGTGAGTTGAGATAAGCGTCGAACTGCATACAGATATTCCGTATCAGCAGGCGGCCTTTTGGCCTGACCTCAATGGATCGATCGCCGATTTTTACCAATCCATCCTCCTGCATACCGCCCAGTTTGTTCAATTCATCGGCGAAATAAGCATGAAAATCAATCCCCCACTGGGCCTCCACGTCGGACATCTGAAGCGCAAAATGGCAGATCAGCCGGGTGATGACATCACGTCGTATCTGATCGTCCCGGGTCAATTCAATACCCTTGAAAATTGGCAGATGGCCACTATCGATCCGCTGATAGTACTCGTCAAGTGAACGCATGTTCTGTGCATAGCTCGGCCCCACCATGCCGATCGAGGTGGCGCCCAAACCGATCAGATCGCAATCGGAGTGGGTCGAATAGCCCTGGAAATTGCGATATAGCGTACCGTTCTCCTGCGCCTTGACCAACTCATCTTCGGGTTTGGCGAAATGATCCATGCCGATATAGACATACCCCGCCGCGGAGAGCTTGTCGATGGTCATCTGCAGGATATCCAGTTTCTCCTGGGGCGCCGGCAACTCACTTTCATTGATGCGTCGTTGCGGTTTGAAACGCTCTGGCAGATGGGCGTAGTTGAACACCGAGAGCCGATCCGGATCGACTTCCAGTATCTGATCCAGGGTGGAGGCAAAGCTCTCGACACTCTGGAATGGAAGTCCGTAGATCAGGTCGATACTCATGGAGCGGAAACCCTCGTCCCTGGCTGCCTGCAGTACCGAGAGGGTTTCCTGTTTGGTCTGTATGCGATTAACCGCCTGCTGTACCCGCTCGTCGAAATCCTGCACCCCGAGGCTCATGCGGTTGAATCCCAGTTCACGCAGTAGCTTGACGGTATCTCCCTTGGCTTCCCGTGGATCGATTTCAATCGAGTACTCTCCACTGTCATCATCCAGCAGGGTGAAGTATTTCCGTGTCTGCGCCACCAGTTCACGCATCTCGTCATGGCTGATGAAGGTGGGCGTGCCGCCGCCCCAGTGCAGTTGGGTCACTACCCGAGAAGGATCAATCAGTTCAGACTGCATCCGCATTTCTTCATGCACCCGGGCCAAGTAGCCGGCCGCCATGCTGCGATCCTTGGTAGCCACCTTGTTACAAGCACAATAGAAGCAAACGGTGTCACAGAAGGGTATGTGGAAGTAGAGCGAGAGCGGACTTCCGCCACTATTGCTCTCCTGTAGGACGTGTTTGTAGGCTGCCTCATCGAAAGCCTCGTGAAACTGAACCGCCGTGGGATAAGAAGTGTAGCGTGGACCACTCTGGTCGTATTTTGATATCAACTCAAGATCGAATAGTGTCGTATGATCCATGTGGCCTCTCTATTCAGTTTTTTGGTTTCCGCACCGAGTCACTCCGACTCTACATCGATGCCTTTGCGATGGGTCTCGTTGATCTGACGCAACAGGATTGCAAATGGGATGTCATCGCCATGGCGATTCACCAGGTCGATAAACGGCAGATCCTCCCTGCCGAAATGGTACTCGCCATCAATCATGGTCTGATGCAGCGCTTTGATGCCCTCTTCAAGCGGCTCGAGAAATGAAGGGTAGCGTCCTAGTTCTTCCATCTGAAAATCATAGCAGTCACGCAGGTCATCCACCTCAAAGACTGCCTGTTTGATCCATTCTACATACTCTTCTGCGCTACGGGCTCTTTGTAGGTTCATCGTCATTTACGCCTATTGCTCATTTGCATCAATCTCAAGCGGACGGAGATCGGGAACCGCTGTCGCAAGCGGTAGCTTCCTAGATCTGTCCTGCATATTGTGCCAGATCCGGAGCCCTCAACAGAAACACTCCATCTCCACCCCTTTCGAACTCAAGCCAGATAAAAGGGATTTCCGGATAGGTTTCCTGCAGCAACTCTGCGCTATTGCCCACTTCAACGACCAGTACACCCTCTGGCGACAGGAATTCTTGGGCTTGCTTAAGAATCCGCTTGACGATCGTCAGACCCTCGCCTTCAGCCTCCAAGGCCAATGCCGGTTCATGGCGATACTCAGGGGGTAAGCCCGCCATCTCCGCAGAGCCCACGTAGGGGGGGTTGGAGAGTATCAGATCATATGCGGTAGCTGGGAGGGCCGAGAAAAGGTCTGATTGGATGACATCAACCCGATCCTCCAACCCATGCAGCCTGATATTTTCACGACAGACATGCAGGGCTTCCGGGGAGATATCGACCAGATCCACTTGACAATCGGGATGGTATACCGCAGTGGCGATGCCGATGCAGCCACTGCCGCAACAGAGATCCAGGACACGCTCGAGACGATGGGAATTGAGCCAGGGTCTGAAATCCTGCTCGATCATCTCCGCAATCGGGGACCGGGGAATCAGGACATTGGGGTCGACATGAAAGCGCAGGCCGGCGAACCAGGCCTCACCGGTGAGATAAGGCAGTGGCAATCGCTCCTCGATACGTCGACCGATGAGCCGGATCACCTGCTCGCGCTCCTCCGTCGTCACATGGCTCTGCAACCAGTTGGCATGCAGGTCGGGTGGGAGGTGGAGCACGTGAAGCACCAGCGCTGCCGCCTCGTCGATCGCATTGTCGGTGCCGTGCCCAAAAAAAAGACCAGCCTGATTGAATCGGCTCGCGCCCCAGCGGATAAGGTCGGCAATGGTGGTGAGTGACTGCACGGATGGGGACCAGGTAGCAAAACGCTTGATGATAGCGCATTCGCCTGGGCAGTCCTACATATCCCTCCGTAAAGCCGACAGGGTTCACGCTCCGTGGCGGAAGAGTGACCTCTTCGCCACCGGTCTTGGGTAACCCGAATATTCCACACGGCCTCAGAGATATGAGACTTACATGTGGTTTATCTGAGATATTTCAGTAATATAAGGAGAATCAATGTGTTACCGACCTGCCCTGAACGCGCCCTCGCACCGCTCTCGCCGCTGAGCGGCGAGCCGGCACGAACATCGCGTTCCCGGATGAAGCATTCGGGTTGAGGCCGATCAGGCAGCTTCAGAATCCGCATCGGCGACCACACTCAAGGATTTATCCTCATCCTCTTTCTTGCCCAGGTTGCGCTTGACCAGATCGCCCAGGGAAATATTCGCCAGGAAATCGAAAATCTCGCTGCTCAGATCGTCCCACAGGGTGTGGGTGAGGCAACGGGAGCCGCCGCTGCAGTTCTGACGTCCGCCACAACGGGTAAACTCGACCCATTCATCGACTGCGCAGATGATGTTGGCGATTGAGATATCGTCTGAACTCTTGCCCAGATAGTAACCACCGCCGGGACCACGCACACCGCGCACCAACTCTTTGCTCCTGAGTGCGGCAAACAGTTGCTCCAGATAGGAGAGTGAAATGCCTTGGTTTTCTGAAATCTCTGCCAAGGTTACAGGGCCATTCTTACCGTTGATGGCTAAATCAAGCATTGCCGTGACGGCATAACGACCTTTGGTTGAAAGTCTCATTGCTGCTTCTCCAGTGGTATGAAAAAATTATTCCTACTAAATCACTTGGGAATCAGACTAGATTAACTCAGTATTTTAGTCAACTTTTGAGCGGAAAAAAAACCGAAAAAACGAAAAACAACCATAATTCATCTTTTTTTTCAATATGTTACATCACTCTCAGCATTCCGGTACGGAGAGCTCTCAGCAAGGTTTTTTCGATAATCTTCGATTGCCGGACGCTCCCGACAGAGGAAATCGCCTATCGCACTCCGAAAGCGACTATCCGCTATCCAGTGGTGTGAGCGGGTCATTGTGGGAAGAAAACCACGCCAGATCTTGTGCTCTCCCTGTGCGCCCGGCTCGAAGAGTTGAAGCCTGTGCGATATGGCATACTCAATGCCTTGGTAGTAGCAGGTTTCGAAATGCAGGCTGTCAAACTCGCTGACACCTCCCCAATGTCGACCGTACAGCGCCTTGTCACTGCGATAGAGCAGCGCTCCGGCCTGACAGTGTTGTCCCTGATAGGCAAGTATCAGTATCACTTGATCGCCAAGGGTCCTTCCGATCTCACGAAAGAAGCCGAAATTGAGTGTCGGCAGACTGAAACGCTCCTCAAACGTCTTATTGTAAAACACAGAAAACTGGCGCCACTCCTGCTCTGTCACCTCGGATCCATGTAATACCCGAAACCTAAAACCCTGTTCAGTCACTTTGCGACGTTCGCGGCGAATATTTTTGCGCCGCTTGGCCGTCAGCCGATCGAGAAAGGCGGCGAAGTCATCATAGCCTTGGTTTTGCCAGTGAAACTGCACACCCACCCTTTCCATCATCCCAAGTGAGGTGAGTTCTTCAGCCTCCTCCCGGGTGGTGAACAGCCAATGCATGGAGGAATGCCGGTTTTCCCGCACCCACTCCAGGCTGGCATCAACCAGGGCGCGCACAGCCAAGGCCCTGTCAATACGGGAATCCACGAGCAGCCTCTCACCCGTTGCCGGTGTATAAGGAACAGCACAGATCAGCTTTGGATAGTAGGCAAGACCGCTGCGGCCGTAGGCATCGGCCCAGGCATGATCAAACACGAATTCCCCATAGGAGTTCTGTTTGATGTAGAGTGGCGACAAGCCGACGATCCGCTGCTTTTGGTAGAGCACAAGATGATTTGGCTGCCAGCCGTATTGTCGTCCGACACAGCCATTGCGTTCCAGCGCCGCATGGAATGCATGTTTCAGAAACGGGTTGTTATCCCTGACCAGCCGATCCCAGGATGCCGGATCGATCTCTTCAATGGTGCGGTGGAAACGCGCTTGCATGGATATTTTATTAAGGAACCTCTGATTAATTCTGGATCGAGGGTGTGGTGAGACGAAATACGCCGGATCAAGGCGAAAAGCGCATGTAATAGCCGGCTATTGCGAAGCTTTTCAACGCAGAGCCGGAGCATTTCAGCCGCCACACTCCGATTCATGAATTGATCAGAGGTTCCTTAACCCGGCAACCAAATAGATTGCGTTCAGCCGCAGTGTGCCTGCCTACAGCTTGCGCAGCAAAACGCCGCTGTAGCCTCCGCCTGTGTTTCAAGATCAATCTGTTTGGGGCTTTGACTGACCCCATACTGCAAGTTAGTCGAATTCCCTGGCCATATAAACCGACAGTTCTCGCGGCAAATGGTTGCCTGATCAACAGTCCAGCCAATCATTCAGCGCGTTATCGATTTACCCCGGACACTGATCTCCGATAGGTTATCCAGTTTATGGCCGTGACGGGCATAGAACCACTTCAGCGCAAAGGGCCCGAGCAGGGTGGTAAATGCGATCACTGTCACCATACCGGCGTAGACTTCGGTATTGAAGATTCCCGTGGAGCGTCCCAATTCTGCGAATATCAACCCCACCTCTCCCCGCGGTACCATCGCCATACCGACCGCCACACGCTGCAGAAAGGTCGCCTGTATCAACATTGCACCGGCAAACTTGGCAAGTACGGCAACCACGAAAAAACTGAGTGCAAAAGCCCAAATGAAGGGGGATGACCAGTCGATATCACGCAGACTCAAGGAGAGGCCCACGGTGACGAAGAAGATAGGACTGAAGAGATAGACGATTGGATTCATCTGTACCTCTATCCGGCCGGCGAACTTTCTGTCGGTGCGTAGCGCCACACCGAACGGTAGGAAAAAGCGGCGCGAAAGGGCCAGACCGGCGGCAAAGCCCCCGAGGAGTTCTGGTGCGCCGACCACATGGGCCAACCAGGCAAACAACAAGACCAGCGAGATGATCATGATCGGGATCAGCCCGGGTATGTCGGAATAGTCATCAATACGTCGGATCAGTTGGGAGATCAGCTTGGCGGTGATCGGAGCCAGCAGAAAAAACAACAGAATAAATGCCAGCACCTTGCTCAGATTCACCGCGCTAACGCCACCGCTGACGGAGAAGTCATAGAGAATCGCCAGCAAAACGACCCCCATTACATCATCGAGTACGGCCGCACCAAGCACGACCTCCCCTTCCCTTTCATGCTGACGACCCAGATCGGAAAGGACTCTGATAGTAATACCGATACTGGTGGCCGTGAGGGTACCTCCCACGAAAAGAGCCACCAGAGCAGATAGACCGAAGACCCAATAACCGAGCGCAAAACCGCTGATCAATGGCATCAAAAACCCGCCAAGGGCAACAATCAGAGATTGGCGTCCGGCTTTGATCAGCCGTCGGATATCGGTCTCGATGCCGACCTTGAAAAGCAGCAGGATAATACCGACTTCCGCCAACAGCTGAATTGTGGTGGTCGGTTCGATCCATCCCAACAGACTGGGGCCCAAAAGGACACCCGCCATCAATTCACCGATCACAGCAGGGACTTGAAGACGCACCGCCAGTTCTGCAAGCAGCCGCGAAACCACCAGAATCAATAGAAGATGCAGAAAGAAGGTCGGAGTATCCACAGCCGTCTGAATCCTCTTTGTCAGGAAAATCAGATCCTTGATGTAACAGACATGAGGATCTTCATGTCCCGCACTGTGCCTTTGCTAATATTACGATATTCCAATAGAAATTGATTTGACGCTGGGCAGTCCAGTCGCCGAATGATGGGACACGGGAAGAAAATGATTGAATTGCGCAGTGTCTGGAAATCGTGGGGGGCTTGGTGCCCGGGGCCGGAATCGAACCGGCACGACCTAAAGGTCGAGAGATTTTAAGTCTCTTGCGTCTACCAGTTTCGCCACCCGGGCTGGGGGGGTAACTAATGAAGCCGATGTGGGCGATGAGATGGAGGCTGAGCCCGGAATCGAACCGAGGTCCACGGCTTTGCAGGCCGCTGCATAACCACTCTGCCACTCAGCCTTAGGGGGCGGATTCTATCACCAATACAGGGGTAAACGAATCTCAAAAATAAAAAAAAGCCCCGGGATGCCCGAGGCCTCTGTGTTTGGAGCGGGAAACGAGACTCGAACTCGCGACCCCAACCTTGGCAAGGTTGTGCTCTACCAACTGAGCTATTCCCGCACGACTTAAGGAAGGGCGTATTTTAGCGGTAGATCCTCAACTGTCAACAGCTAATCCCTGGTGCCGCCTAATCAGTATCGGGGGCCCTGCGCATAGGGCAGTGTAATCACCACGACCCCTTCTTCGATAGAACGTTTCATGGCCCCCGCATCCGCATCCGGAGGCAGCGGGAAACGTCGTCTCATGTTCGAAGAGGTGGTTGCAAACTGATAGCCGCCCCGATCGTTGCGCTGTTCCACCTGATGCGATTCCTGATTCCGCACCACCAGAGAGCGTCCTTGTATGTTGACCTGGATCGCCTCCGGGTCAATGCCTCTGGTATGTATCCGCAATTGATAACCGTTCTGATCCCGGTAGCGCTCGAAACGCATACCCTGTTGCACTGAAAACCGGTTATTTGGAGAGGTGTAACTGAAACTCCGTGCCTGACCGGAGCCGGGCGGCTGCGCCAAGGCAAAGGAACTGATGGCCCCGAGGCATACTGCGCTGATCAATGCGATGAATTTCATGCCAAACCTCCTCGCTCTGTTCTATATAGACAAAGTCTAGCTCAGGCTGGGCGAGTCACTCGAAGAGCGCTTCTTGGACGAACAGGCTGTGGGATTATTCGTCGCGTTCCAGTTCCGGGCTGTGTCTGCGCTCCCCCAGCAGGCTGGGCCAGGCGGCCCTGAGATAGAGCACCATCGACCAGAGGGTCAATGCCGCCGCTACGTACAGCAGCACGAAGCCAACCGTGAAAACGGGAATCCCCATCAGAGGCTCGTTGTAGATAAGCAGCAAGATGGCGACCATCTGCACCGCCGTCTTGAATTTGCCAATCACGGACACGGCGACCTCGGCGCGCGCACCCAGCTCCGCCATCCATTCCCGTAGCGCGGAGATGGTGATCTCCCGACCGATGATGACCGCAGCAGGAATCGCCAGTGCCGGTGTCGGGTCGGCTTGTACCAGGAGCAGCAATGCCACCGCCACCATCAACTTATCCGCTACCGGATCGAGGAAGGCACCGAAGGGTGAGACCTGTCCCCAACGTCGTGCCAGATAACCATCGAACCAATCGGTGACCGCTGCGATGGAAAACACCAGGGCGCAGCTGAGACGGGCCGACTCCAGAGGAAGATAGAACAGCAGGACGAACACGGGTATCAAAACGATCCTGAGCAGCGTCAGTATGTTGGGAATATTCCACATCGTCGGTTGTTCAGTCCTTATCGTGAAAAGCGTGATAGATCTGCTCCGCCAGTATCGTGCTGATCCCTTCGACACTGGCCAGATCCTCGACTCCGGCCCGGGTGAGTTCCTGCAAACCGCCGAACTGCTTCAGTAACCGCTGCCGCTTCTTTGGACCAATCCCCGGAATCTCTTCCAATACGGACCGAGTGCGTTTCTTGGAACGCCGCTGTCGATGGGCTGTAATGGCAAATCGGTGGGCCTCGTCCCGTATCTGCTGTATCAGATGCAGTGCGGGCGAATCAGGGGGCAGTATAATCGGTGCGCTGCGCCCCAACAAGAAGAGCTGCTCCATCCCGGCTTTGCGGTCGGCCCCCTTGGCTACACCGATCAGACTCAGTCCAGAGACTCCCAGCTCCTGCAGAATGGCGTGCGCCGTTGAGAGCTGACCTTTACCGCCATCGATAAACAGCAGATCCGGCAGCGGCACCTCCCCCTGCTTGACCCGGCGATAGCGCCGTTCCAGGGCCTGGCGCATGGCGGCATAGTCGTCACCGCCGGTGATGCCTTCGATGTTGAAACGGCGGTAGTCCGATTTGAGAGGGCCCTGCTCGTTGAAGACCACACATGAAGCAACCGTCGACTCGCCCCGGGTGTGGCTGATGTCGAAGCACTCCATGCGTTCGGGTAAGGCCGGCAGTTTGAGCAGTTGTTGCAGCGCCTCAACCCGGTCCTGCATGTCCAATCGTGCGCTGAGCCTGGCCTGTAGGGCGATCTCCGCGTTTCCCTGGGCCATTCTGAGCCAACGGGCCCGATCGCCCCTGACACGGCTGCTGAGACGCACCTTGCTGCCTGCCTGCCGGCTCAACACCTCCTCGAGCAGGTCATCGTCATCCAGCGGTCGGCTCAGGATGATCTCTGCGGGGACCGGTTTCTCCAGATAGTACTGGGAGACAAATGCGGAGAGCACTCCCTGATCGGAAACATTCGGCGGTAATGTCGGATAGAAGGCCTTGTTACCCAGATTACGTCCGGAGCGGATGAAAAAGACCTGAATGCAGGCGCTTCCCCCACGTCTGGCCAGGGCCACAATATCAATATCACCCCGCTCGCCGCTCACATACTGGCGCTCCTGTATGCGCCGCAGAGACTGTATCTGATCCCGGTAGAGTGCAGCCTGCTCAAATTCAAGCACCTGGGAGGCCTGTTCCATGCGCCGCACCAGCTCATCCACCACAGCGGTTGTCTTTCCCTCCAGAAACATTACCGCGTGCCTGACATCATCGGCATAGTCCTGTGACGTGATCAAATCGACACAGGGACCGGAACAGCGCTTAATCTGGTACTGCAGGCAGGCGCGGGAGCGATTGCGGAAGAAACCCTCTTCGCACTGACGAACAGGAAACAGTTTCTGCAAAAGCTGCAGCGTCTCGCGAGTGGCGCCAGCACTGGGATAGGGCCCGAAATAACGACCTTTGCCACGCCGGCTGCCGCGCCGGAACGAGAGCGCCGGATACTCAAGATCGGTGGAGAGGTAGATGTAGGGGTAGCTCTTGTCATCCCGCAACAGGACGTTGTACTTCGGCTTCAGGGATTTGATCAGGTGGTTCTCCATGATCAAGGCCTCTGCCTCGGTATGGGTCACCGCGATCTCGATGCGCGCGATCTGCGCCACCATCAGTTGAATGCGCCGATTGAGGCTGCGGCTAAAGTAGCTACCGACACGTTTCTTCAGATTCTTCGCTTTGCCCACATAGAGCACCTGATCTGCGCCATCGATCATGCGATATACACCCGGTCGGGTGGTCAGGGTCTGCAGGAAGGATTTGTAATCGAAGTCAGAATCCGCCATGGGGCAGATTATACGGCATCCAAGAGACGCCTGGCCCGACGAAACACCTGGTTGAACATCTTCGGTGTCAGTCGCCGAGTCTGGGTGTTGTAACGACTGCAGTGGTAGGAGTCGATCAAGCGTATGGCATCCGGCAATTTGTGTTCCACGGCGTGACCAAATGGGTATGCTTTCTGTCTCAACTGGAAACCTTTGAGCACCGCCTGGTGGGCGATCGAACCCAGTGCGATGATGACTGCCGGGGCGGGCAGTGCGCCCAGCTCCTGAGCGAGAAAATGGTTGCAGGTGTTGATCTCAGCGCCTACCGGCTTGTTTTGAGGCGGCAGGCATTTGACGGCATTGGTGATGCGACAGTCATAGAGTTCCAATCCATCATCCAACGCCGTGGCCAGAGGTTGATTGGAAAAACCGTTTGCATACAGCGTCTCATAGAGCAAGATGCCCGCGTGATCGCCGGTGAACGGTCGACCGGTGGCATTTGCACCGTGCATACCCGGTGCCAGCCCCACAATCAGCAGACGCGCCTGCGGATCACCGAAAGGCGCCACCGGCGCTGCATGATAGGCGGGGTACTGGTCACTGACCTGGGCAAGAAAGGATGACAGCCGTGTACAGCGACGGCATTTGGGATCAAAACTCATTAATCGGATTGACTATCGCTAAGAATCCCGTGGCGATAGGCGAGCCGGGTCAGTTCCACATCGTT